>JAEWPB010000010.1 GCA_023399465.1 Pseudomonadota bacterium | reverse complement strand
CGACCGGCGAGATGATGGAGCCGATCGAAGAAGTCGTCATCGACGTCGATGAAGAGCATTCCGGTGTCGTCGTGCAGAAGATGTCGGAGCGCAAGGCCGAGATGGTCGAGCTTCGTCCGTCCGGTGGCAACCGCGTGCGCCTGGTGTTCTTCGCGCCGACCCGCGGTCTCATCGGCTACCAGTCGGAACTGCTGACGGATACCCGCGGCACCGCGGTCATGAACCGCCTGTTCCACGATTATCAGCCCTTCAAGGGTGAAATCGGCGGCCGCGTCAACGGCGTCCTGCTGTCCAACGAAGCCGGCGAAGCCGTGGCTTATGCGCTGTTCAACCTCGAAGACCGCGGCCCGATGATCATCGACGCTGGCGAGAAGGTCTATGAGGGCATGATCATCGGCATTCACAGCCGCGACAACGACCTCGACGTCAACGTGCTGAAGGGCAAGAAGCTGACCAACATCCGCGCCGCCGGCAAGGATGAAGCTGTCAAGCTCACGCCGCCGATCAAGTTCACGCTCGAGCGCGCGCTTTCCTGGATCCA
This sequence comes from Pseudomonadota bacterium, assembly GCA_023399465.1. Lineage (GTDB taxonomy): Bacteria > Pseudomonadota > Alphaproteobacteria > Rhizobiales > Rhizobiaceae > Ferirhizobium. The sequence continues at coordinate 29,958 of JAEWPB010000010.1, read as the reverse complement.
GGACGATGAACTGGTCGAGGTCACGCCGAAGTCGATCCGCCTTCGCAAGCTCTATCTCGATCCGAACGATCGCAAGCGCTTCGAAAAGTCCCGCGCCGCGGGATAAGTATCCGGCTTCATTGAGAAATTACGAACCCCGGCGCTCGCGCCGGGGTTTTTATTTGTGGCTTCCCCTTTTTCATGGCTTGTCGCAATCGTTAAAAAGGCGTTAACTTTTGGTTATCATCCACATGTAAAGTCTGTGGGCAATTTACCAATCGGCAATCTTAAGGGATGGTGAATCAGCCGCGACGGGACCTAGAGTGACGTTATGAAAACGTTGTCGATTGATGTCCGGCGGGCCGAGCCCGACGATGCCCGAGCTATCTCCGAGGCGCACCGCCTTGCGTGGCAGCACACCTACGCCGGCATCATCCCGCATCGTCCCCTGACGCAGATGATCGAGCGCCGTGGTGAAGTCTGGTGGCGCAAGGCCACCCGCGGCCCGGCAACGTTGCTCGTGGTTGATGTGGCCGGCACCATCGCAGGCTATGCGACGCTCGGCCTCAATCGCGCGCGAGCGCTGCCGCAGGAAGGCGAGATCTACGAACTCTACCTGCGGCCGGAGTATCAGGGCATCGGTCTTGGCCGGCTCCTGTTCGGTGAAGCGCGACGCTTGCTGAAGTCGCTCGGATGCAATGGTATGGTTGTCTGGTGCCTCGATGAAAGCGAGCACGCCGAGCGCTTCTTCCGCTCCAATGGCGGCGTGGATTTCGCCGAGGGAATGGAAACCTTCGGCGAAACGTCGCTGAAGAAGATCGGCTTCGTCTGGAGCTGAAAGCCGTTTCTCGCCTGGCGCATTTCGGGCGTCGGCGACAGTGGCGCGCGCCTGCGCCAGCGGTGTTTCGGTGCCCTGCCGCTAAACTTTGCTTTCCATCCAAAGCATTGTTGCGTTGCGGCATAAATCCGACTATCTCAACGCCAGATTTCCAGACCTGCGTGGGAGAAAGCAATGCGCATCGACGCCATTTCCATCGGCAAGAATCCGCCGGAAGACGTAAACGTGATTATCGAGGTTCCGGTTGGCGGACACCCGATCAAGTATGAGATGGACAAGGACGCAGGCGCGCTGGTCGTCGACCGCTTCCTCTACACGCCGATGACCTATCCGGGCAACTACGGCTTCGTTCCGCATACTCTTTCGGAAGACGGCGACCCGATCGACGTGCTGATCTGCAATACCCGCCCGCTGCTGCCGGGCTGCGTGATCAGCGTCCGCCCGATCGGCGTGATGGTGATGGAAGACGACGGTGGCAAGGACGAGAAGATCATTGCCGTGCCGGTGCAGAAGCTGACGCGTCGCTATGACAAGATCGCCAACTATACCGACCTGCCTGAGATCACGCTGAAGCAGATCGAGCACTTTTTCGAGCACTACAAGGATCTGGAGCCCGGCAAGTGGGTGAAGATCGCCGGCTGGCAGGATGTCGACGTTGCCAAGCGCCTGATCGTCGAAGCGATCGAGCGCGCCAAGGCCGAGAAGGCCTGATCAAGGCGCCAGCAGCGCCTCAAGACGAGATTTCAGATCCTCCGGGTCGCCTTCGATCCGGAGGATTTTTTTGCGCGCCGTTTCGCCGGAGATGATGGTGATCGAGGATTTCGGAACCCCGAGCCGCTTGGCGACAAGGGCGATCAGCGCCTTGTTGGCCTTTCCCTTTTCCGGAACCGCGGTGACCCTCACCTTGAGGTGGTCCTCACCATCGGCACCGGTCTCTACGCCTTCAATGGCGTCGCGCCCGCCATTCGGCGTCAGCCGCACGGCGAGGCGCAGATCGTTGCTTCCAGGCTGCCAGGCCGGCGTCAAGCGAACATCGGGTAGATGCTGTTCCACATGAAGGAACGGACAAAGAAGATCAGGAGCAGCAGGATGATCGGCGAAATGTCGATGCCGCCGAGATCGGGCAGGATGCGACGGATCGGCCGCAGTGCCGGCTCGGTGATGTTGTAAAGGAAACGGCCGATCGAATTGACGAACTGGTTGCTGGAGTTGACCACGTTGAAGGCATAGAGCCAGGAAAAGATGGCGCTTGCGATCAGCAACCACGTATAGAGGTTGAGTGCCAAATCGATGGTTTGAAAGAGCGCGAGCATACGGGTCTCCATTTCGTTATTGACAGACATGTAGACATTGGTGAGTTAACGGGCAAGTGCCGCGGCGAATGCCGGCACATCATGTTTAATGGTTCGACCTTTCCAGAGGCGAGCTGGCCGATACTGGAAAGTGCCCGATGAAGTCCGCTGTTTCGACCGGTGACCGTTTTGCCGCCTTCAGGCACACCTCCTATGCGCGGTTCTTCTTCGCCCGGTTTCTCGCCGCCTTTGCCATCCAGATCGTCAGTGTCGCGGTCGGCTGGCAGATGTATGACGAGACCGGCAGCACGCTCTATCTCGGCCTGATCGGCCTTTTCCAGTTCCTGCCGTCGCTGGTGCTGATGCTGGTCACCGGCTCGGTCGCCGATCGATACAACAGGCGCGCGATCGCCGCCGTCTGCCTTGGCGCCGGCACGCTCTGCACCGTGGCGCTGCTCGGGTTGACGCTCGCGGGGGCCTTCGCGCCGTGGCCCGTCTTCGCCATATTGCTGGTCTTCGGCATCGAGCGCGCTTTCATGGGACCGGCGATCCAGTCGCTGGCGCCCAATCTCGTGCCCGAAAGGGATCTTGCCAATGCGGTGGCGTGGAATTCATCGTCCTGGCAGACCGCATCGATCGTCGGCCCGGTCGCCGGCGGCCTGCTCTATGGCCTGAGCGCCACGGTCGCGTACTGCGTCGCGGTCGGCTTCTTCGCGACGGCCGCGATCCTCATGCTGATGATCGAGAAGCCGGTGCAGCGGAGTTCTTCCGAGCCTAGGAGTTGGAGCACGGTGCTGGCCGGTTTCCGTTTCATCCGCTCGGAGAAGGTGGTGCTCGGAGCGATCTCGCTCGATCTCTTCGCGGTGCTTCTCGGCGGTGCGGTGGCGCTGATGCCGGTCTTTGCCCGCGATATCCTCACCCTCGGTCCCTGGGGGCTCGGCCTGTTGCGTGCGGCCCCGGGCATCGGTGCGATCGCGGTGGCGGTGCTGCTGGCCGCCTATCCGATCCACAACCGGGCCGGCACTTACCTCTTCGTCGGCGTTGCCCTGTTCGGTGCGGCAACGATCGTCTTCGGCCTCTCCGAGACGGCGTGGATTTCGATTGCCGCGCTGGTGGTGATGGGCGGTGCCGACATGATCTCGGTCTATGTCCGGGAAACGCTGATCGCGCTGTGGACCCCGGACGAGGTGCGCGGCCGCGTCAACGCCGTCAACATGGTGTTCATCGGGGCCTCCAACGAGCTCGGTGAATTCCGCGCGGGCACGATGGCGGCGGTCGTCGGGGCGATCCCGGCCGTGGTCATCGGCGGGGTAGGCACGCTGCTGGTGGCCGGCCTCTGGGCCGCAGCATTCCCGAAGCTGCGACGGATCGACAGCCTCGAGGCGCCGCAATTCTCCAGTCAGCGCTGATTGCGCTGTTCGAAGACCCGGTCGAGGAATTCCGAAAGCCAGGCGCGCAGGGGCGTATCGAACAGCATCCGCCCTTCGAGATGCTCGCGGCCCTGCTGGGCGTTCGGCAGGATGAAGCGATGGGCGCCATGGACGACCCAGCGATGCATCATCGCGCGTGTCAGCTCGGCGTGAAACTGCAGCCCCCAGGCGTTGCCGTTGTAGCGGAATGCCTGGTTGGGATAGATGTCGGCTTCGGCAAGCAATTCGGCCCCGTGCGGCAGGTCGAAGCCTTCGCGGTGGAAATGATAGACCATCTTCGGCCAATGCATCATCAGCCGGCCCTTCTCGGTCGGCTTGATCGGATACCAGCCGATTTCCGTCAGTCCCTCCCGATGCGGCTGGACCTTGCCGCCGAGATGGCGCACCAGCATCTGCGCGCCGAGGCAGATGCCGAGGAACGGCTTCTGCTCCTTCAGCGGCACCTCGAGCCAGCGGATCTCCGCCTTTACAAAATCGTCGGGGTCGTTGGCGCTCATCGGGCCGCCGAAGACCACCGCGCCGGCATGGCGGGCAAGCGTTTCGGGAAGCGGCTCACCGAGGACCGGGCGGCGGATATCGAGTTCGTAGCCCTTCTCGACCAGCATCTGGCCAACCCGCCCCGGGCTCGACCGTTCCTGATGCAGGACGATCAGGATCCGGCCCTTGCTGGCGGACCCGGGCATGTCATTCGCCATCGCCGTCTCCGGTATCGCCCTTGTCCGCCCGCGCTGCCGCCAGCTGGCGCGCCGTCACCCGATCGCGGCCGGTGACGCCGAGAAGGTCGGCGATCCGCCAGATGACGTGATCCTCCATCTCGCTGCGCACCCCGTCGGCGTAGACGAGATCCCAGAGGATGCCGACCAGCTCGATGCGCTCGGCCTCGTCTAGCTGGCGCTTGAGGTCAGTGGTGAAGCGGTAGTAGTCGACCGCTGCGTGTCCCGCTTCCTGACCGGCCGCCATCAAGGCATCGAGGCGGCCGTCTTCCAGCTTGTAGTACTCGCCAAGGAACTGTCGCAGGTGCGCCTTTTCCGATTCCGAAACCGTGCCGTCGGCCTCCATGACCTGAAAGCAGAGGGCGGCGACGGCAAGTCGCGGATCGTCAGGTGCAAATTCCGGGCTCGATCGGTTGGTCAGGCTTTGGAGAAACTGCTGGAATCGTTCGAACATGCCGTCAGTGTGCCTCTCAGAACAGTCGAAGTCGCGATTTCGGCTCGGCGGGAGCCGCCTCATTGCGTACGCCGGGGTCATCGGGCAAGCCGCCGAAGAAGGGCTGCGGTTCCGGTGCCGCACCAGCAATCGCCGGCTCCGTGGGAGCGGGGGCGGCTGCAACGGGCTCTGCCGGTCGCGCTGCCACATCCCCGTTGGCGGTCGGTCCGGGAACTGGCCTCTTGGTCACCGCCGGCAGGGTGGCGAATGCGACTTCCGCGTTGGCGTCCTCGATCGCACCGTCGATCTGGGTGAACGGAACCTTCCACTCGAACCGGTCGAGCTGGCCCGTGACCGGCGACACCGGCAGCCACTTGTCGGAAACGAAGCCGTCGGCGACCCAGGCGGGATCACGCGGGGCGCGCAGCGCCTGTGCCATCCAGTGGCGCACCCGGCCCTCGTCGCCGGTTTGCGCCTCCTCGATGTCGGCGAGCAGCAGATAGACGCTTTCGCGCGGCTCCATCTTTGCGGCAGCCTCCGCCTTGGTGCGCGCCTTGTCGAACTCCTTGGCATCAAGTGCGGCGCTGGCGACCGCGATCAGCCCTTCGACGCTGTCGGGCTGCAGTGCTTCCAGCCGTTCGGCGCGTTTCAGCCGGTCATGGGTGCTGTCGCCGCTGCGCAGCCGGACATAGGTGCGGGCAACATCGGAATGCGGCTCGCTCTTCCACATCTGCTCGAGCACCGAAGACGCCTTGCGCAGGTTGTCCTCGCGGACATAGGCCTTGGCCGCGATCAGTGCGGCGGGCACCAGCGTGCTCGACAGCTTCAGCGCCGCCAGCGCATCATCGCGCGCGCCACGCGGGTCGCCTTCCAGCTTTTCGCCCGCGCGGGCCGTCAGCAGGACCGCCTTCATCCGGTCGGCATCCCGGCGGTCGAAGACATGGGCGGCCCGCTGCTGGTCGAGCAGGTAGATTGCATCGTCCCAGCGTCCGGCCTGGCTCCGGTACTCGAGCGTGGCTTCCGCCGCCCAGGGCAGATAGGGGGCCTGGTTGGCGGCCTTCTCGGCGAACTGTCGGGCTGCCTCGTCGGCGCCAAGCCTCTTGGCCTCGAGGTAGAGGCCGCGCAGCCCGAGTTCGCGGGTCTCCGGATCCTCGGACATCAGTTCGAATTTCTGGCGGGCCTCGTCATGCTTGCCCTCGATCAGTGCCGCCTGCGCTTCGAGCAGGTGGATCAACGGTTCCTGATCGGCACTCATCAGGCTGCGGGAGCGGGCGCTCATCTTTCGCGCCAGCAACGCATTGCCGGCACCGGCGGCGATGAGCCCGGTGGACAGTGCCTGATAGCCGCGATCGCGCTTGCGGGCGCGGAAATAGCGGTTGATGGAATTCGGAGACGTCCAGATCAGCCGCAACAGCCACCAGACGACCATCACCGCTGCGACAAGCGCGACGATCGCGCTCGCGGCGACCATCAGGCTCATCTGGATGAGTTGCCCCTGCCAGACGATGGAGAGTTCGCCGGGGCGGTCGGCAAGCCAGGAAAAGCCGAGGGCAAGTGCAAGGACAAGTACAGCGAAAATGAGAATTCTGGTCATGTCCGCTTCAGCCCCCGTTTCCCGTTGCAGCCTGGTTGTTGTTCATTGCCGCGTCGATGAGGTCCTCTACCTTGAGGCGATTGTCGAGCTCGGTCTTGAAGCCCGCAGCAGCCGTTTTCCCGGCTTCCGGCAAGGTCGGCCATTCCAGAGCGGCCCCCTTGAAGTCACCATTCTTCAGCTTGTCCTCGATGCGGGCGACCACCGCATCCGGACCTTCACCCTCGACATTGCCGACGGGGCGCACCTTGACCAGCGACATGGCGCTGTTCATCAGGCGTCCGGCGACGCCCTCGTCGGGATCGGGCTGGTGGGTCGCGGCGAGGATCGCCGAGGCCGTGGGCGGAAACTGCCGCATCAGCGTGGCGCGCGAGGGCACACCCGCGGCAGCGAAGGGTTTCAGGCCGGCAATAGCCGGATCGTCCGGGCTGACGCCGGACAGCGTGTCGAGCTCGGCGAGGAACGGGCTGCCTCGGTCTATGGCGGCCTTCAGGGAGGCCAGCGCAACGGCGCGCGCGAGTTCGATATCCCGGCGCGGCTCATTGAGCTTCTTTTCCGCGTCGTCGAGGCGCTGGGTGAGTTCGGCTGCGGTCCGGGCATCGGTTTCAGCCGTGGTGGCGACGCTTGCCTTCAACTGATCGAGACCGGCGGTCAGGGTCGCTACCCTTTCATCGAGCGCGGTAATGGCCTGCGCATCGCCGGCATTGGCTTCGGCAGTCTTGGCCGCGGCTTCGAGGGCGTCGATACGGCCGAGCAGGGCGGTGTCGGGCGCGGGGGCGGCGGGGGCAGGAGCAGGGGCAGGCAGCGCGGCGATCTGCTGTCTCAGCGCTTCGATCTCGGCCTGGAGGCCGGAGGTATCGGTCGGAGCGGGCGCGTTGCGCTCGATCACCAGCGGCAGGAACCCGGCATATTGCAGGGCGCCCATTCCGGCGAGCGAGACGAGGCCGCCGAAAATGCCGGCGGCGATCAGCCCCGAATTGCTGCGGTGCGGTGGCTGCACGGGCTCGTGCGTTTCATGCTTGGCTGTCTCGGGAGCGGGCTCGTCGATCGATGCCTCGGTCTGGGCCTCGGTCTGGGCATCGGCAGGGCGTGGCTCGGGGGGCTGAGGCTCCGGGGAAACAGGCTCGGCAGCCGCAGAGGTCGTATCCTCGGGGGCAGCGGTCTTGTCCGCTTCGTTCGCCGTGTCGACGGGAGATATGTTTTCAGCTTTCAGATCAATCGTCACCGGTTCCCCGGTAGATTTGGAGCGACGTGGCGGCTTTCCCGTAACCATGGCAACCTCTTCTTCCTTGCAGTTCAACGAAGTTAGTGAGCGACGGCGGGGAAGGAAAGGGCTTGGCGAAATTTTGACGCCGCCCCGCCGGCGTCAAAGCAGATCGAGCAGGCCCTCCTCCTCGGGCGATGTGGCGACAACCGTGCCGACCTGCAATTCGGCAGGGACGGCAGCCGCGACATTGGGGCTGAGGCAGAGGAATATGCCGTGGCGCACCGGATCCAGGCCATCGGCGAAAATCGGCAGCCGAAAAAACCGTTCCACGGTTTCGCGCGAATAGAAGAGTACGGCGTCGGCCCCGGCGAGCTCGGTACTCAGATGCTGCAGGCCATATTCGATTTCGGCCATCCGGTAGGCGCAGACGGTGTCGTGGACAATGCCGTGCTCATCCAGCCTCTTTTCGAACAGCGGGGCTCGCGGCTCCCCGGCGATATAGAGCAGCGGATCGGTCGCCGGGCCGGCCTGCCTGAAATGCTCGTCGATCCGATCGGCGAGGTCGGCACCATTGCCGCCACTGGTCACGATGGTGCGGAAGCCTGAGTCATGCGCGGCGTGAGACGTTGCCTTGCCGACCGAAAACACGGTGGAATCGAGATAGGGCTCGAGAGCGCTGCCGAGCAGCTGGATGGCGCGGACCGCTTCGGCACTGGTGACGGCAACCGCGCTATGTGGCCGACGCAGCCCTTGCTCGGCAGCCAGGGGATCGTGAACCGGGCGCGAAAGCGGCAGAAGCACCGGGGTATGGCCGAGTTCTTCCAGCCGGCGCGCGGTGCGACGGCCCGAAAGCTCCGGCCGGGTCACGATCACTCGCATGCCATCAGTTCCAGCTTTCGAAGAAGCCGGCTCCAGCCTTGCCGCGCACCTCTTCGCCCGCGGCAAGGCCGAGGGCGTGGGCATCCCTGCGCGCGCCTTCCGTGGTCACCGTATGATACTGCTGGCCGTCAGGCGTCAGGATCATGCCGGAAAAATGCAGCCGGTCGCCATCGCAGCAGGCAAGCCCTGCAATCGGCGTGCGACAGGACCCGTCGAGGGCGGAAAGGAAGGCCCGCTCGCAGGTGACCGCATCATAGGTCGGCTGATCGTTGATCGCGGCCAGCATGTCGTTGATCCGCTTGTCGTCGATCCGGCTTTCGATGCAGATCGCCCCTTGCGCCGGGGCTGGCGGGAACTGCTCGGGGTCGAGGATCGCGGTCGCGACCTCGGTCTTGCCAAGACGCTTCAGGCCGGCATAGGCGAGCAAGGTGCCATCGACCTCGCCTTCGCCGAGCTTGCGCAGACGGGTTTCGACCTGGCCGCGGAAGATCACCGTCTTGATATCGGGGCGCAGCCGGCGGATGAGAGCCTGGCGGCGCAGCGACGCCGAGCCGACGGTGGCGCCGTGGGGAAGGTCCATGAGGTTGGAGGCGGTGCGACCAATGAACGCGTCGCGAATGTCCTCGCGCGGCAGGAAGGCGGACAGGAAAAGCCCGTCCGGCAGCTTCGTCGGCATGTCCTTCGACGAATGCACCGCAAAATCGAGGTCGCCGGAGGCGAGCTGGGCTTCGATTTCTTCTGTAAACAAGCCCTTGCCGCCGATTTCGGCCAGTGCGCGGTCGAGTACCCGATCGCCCTTGGTCGACAGGATCACGATTTCGAACATGTCCTCGCTCAGACCATGCGCTGCCATCAACCGATCGCGGGTTTCATGGGCTTGAGCCAGGGCCAGCGGGCTTCCGCGCGTGCCGATCCGGAAAGGTTTTATTTGCATCCGCTCTGATCCATTGTTACCGGAAGATCTCGTAACCGGGTTTCCCGGTCACCGCAATCAACGTGCAGGTCATATGGCTTCCTTTCTACGCATTCTCGGCATCGAAACAAGCTGCGACGAAACCGCCGCGGCGGTGGTGGTGCGCCATGACGACGGTCGCGGCGAGATCGTCGCCGATGTCGTGCTGAGCCAGCTCGAGGAGCACAGTGTCTACGGTGGCGTCGTGCCCGAGATTGCCGCCCGCGCCCATGTCGAAGCCCTCGATACGCTGGTCGTCGAAGCGCTGAAGCGCGCCAATGTCTCGCTGTCCGACATCGATGCGGTCGCTGCCACGGCGGGTCCGGGGCTGATCGGCGGCCTGCTCGTCGGGCTGATGACCGGCAAGGCCATCGCGCGCGCGGCCGGCAAGCCGCTCTATGCCATCAACCACCTCGAAGGTCATGCGCTGACGGCGCGGCTCACCGACAATATCACGTTTCCCTATCTCATGCTGCTCGTATCGGGCGGTCATACCCAGCTCATCCTGGTCAAGGGTGTCGGCGACTACGAGCGCTGGGGCACGACGATCGACGATGCGCTCGGCGAGGCCTTCGACAAGACGGCGAAGCTGCTGGGTCTTCCCTATCCTGGCGGGCCGGCGGTGGAAAAGGCGGCGCTGAACGGCGATCCGGATCGCTTTTCCTTCCCGCGTCCGCTGGTCGGCGAGGCCCGGCTCGATTTCTCCTTTTCTGGCCTGAAGACTGCGGTTCGCCAGGCGGCCACGGCAATCGCGCCGGTGAGCGACCAGGATATCGCCGATATCTGCGCCTCGTTCCAGAAGGCGATCTCGCGCACGCTCAAGGACCGGATCGGCCGTGGCCTGCAGCGGTTTCACGATGAGTTTCCGGGGCAGGAAATGCCTGCCCTGATCGTTGCCGGCGGCGTTGCCGCCAATCAGGAATTGCGCCGGACCTTGCAGGAACTGTGCGATCGCCACAAGTTTCGTTTCATCGCGCCGCCGATGCAGCTTTGCACCGACAATGCGGCGATGATCGCCTGGGCGGGCGCCGAGCGGATTGCCGCCGGCGTTGAGCCCGACGAACTGGACGTCCAGCCGCGATCGCGCTGGCCGCTCGATGAAAGCGCGGCTGCAAAGCTCGGTTCCGGAAAACGGGGAGCCAAGGCATGAATATCACCGAAAAGATCGTCGTCATCGGCGCTGGTGCTTTCGGAACGGCACTGGCGGCAGTCATCGCGCTCACCGGCCGAACGGACGTCACGCTGCTCGGGCGCGATGCTGCACAGATGGCCGACATCCAGTCCTCCGGGATGAACGAGACCGCGCTTCCGGGCATCCAACTGCCTAGGAACCTGAAGTTCTCCGCAGATCCCGTGGTGCTGGCCGGCGCGCCGATCGTGCTCTTCGTCATGCCGTCGCAGGCGCAGCGCGATGCCGCCCGGCAGTACGGCCCGCATCTTGCCAAGAATGCAGTCGTGGTCACCTGCGCCAAGGGCATCGACCGGGAAACCGGCAAGCTGCTGACCGACGTGCTCGAGCAGGAACTGCCGCATCATCCGATCGCGGTGCTTTCAGGACCGGGCTTTGCCGCCGACATTGCCAAGGGGTTGCCGACGGCGATGGCCATCGCCGCCGAAAAGATGGAACTTGCCGACAGGCTGGCCCAGGCGATCTCCGGACCGACTTTCCGGCTCTATGCCTCGTCTGACCGTATCGGGGTGCAGCTCGGCGGTGCATTGAAGAACGTGCTGGCGATCGCCTGCGGCATCGTCGAGGGTGCGGGTCTTGGCGAATCCGCCCGCGCTGCGCTGATTTCGCGGGGGCTCGCCGAGATGTCGCGGTTTGTCGTCGCCAAGGGCGGCCATGCGGATACCGTTCGCGGTCTCTCCGGTCTGGGCGACCTCGTGCTGACGGCGACCAGCCACCAGTCGCGCAACCTGCGCTTCGGCATCGCGCTCGGGCACGGCGAGCCGGCCGAATTCTTCCGGCGCGGTCTCGTCGAGGGCGCCTATGCCGCCTCGGTCGCCGCAAGGATTGCCGAAGCCTATCCGGTCGACATGCCGATCACCGAAGCGGTGGCGGCGATCATCGACGGCAGCCTCGATGTGCCGGCGGCGATCGAACGGCTGATGTCGCGGCCGATCACCACTGAATGATATTGCGAACAGGAGAATTTTGCCGATGCTCTTTGCCTTTCTGTGCACCGACAAACCGGGCCATCTGAACGTGCGCATGGAAACCCGCCCCGCCCATGTCGAGTGGCTGAACGGTCTCAACGCGGCCGGCACGCTGAAGATCGCCGGTCCGTTCCTCGATGGCGACGGCAAGCCGTGCGGCAGCCTGGTGATCGTCAAGGCGGACAGTATCGAAGCCGCGACGGCTCTGGCCGCAGAGGATCCCTACGCCAAGGCCGGTCTGTTCGAAAAGGTCGAAATCAAGCCCTATAACTGGGTCTTCAACAATCCGGAGGCGTGAGAGCGATGGCGTACTGGCTCTACAAGTCCGAACCGTTCAAGTGGTCCTGGGAAATGCAGAAGGCCAAGGGAGCGGAAGGCGAGGAATGGACCGGCGTCCGCAACTATCTCGCGCGCAACAACATGCGGGCGATGAAGATCGGCGACAAGGGTTTCTTCTACCATTCGAATGAGGGTCTCGACGTCGTCGGCATCGTCGAGGTCTGCGCCCTGTCGCACCCGGATTCGACCGCCGAGGGCGACGCCCGCTGGGACTGCGTCGACATTCGCGCCGTCTGCGACATGCCGAAGCCGGTGTCGCTGAAGGCGGTGAAGGCCAATCCGAAGCTGGAAAAGATGGCCCTCGTCACCTCGATGCGCCTGTCCGTCCAGCCTGTCACGGAAGAGGAATATTTCGAAGTTTGCCGCATGGGCGGCCTCGACAATCCGCCGCTGAGCCCGTGAAAACCGACCCCGAAACCTTCATCCTTGCCAATACGTCGCCGATGGCGCCGCCGCACGTACCGGAGGTGCGGCTGCATCTCGCCAGCGAAGTCCATGACCTCTGGCTGAAGACGGAAGAGGAACTGGAGGAAATCGGCCTGCCGCCGCCCTTCTGGGCTTTCGCCTGGGCAGGCGGGCAGGGGCTGGCCCGCTATATTCTCGATCATCCCGAGCTTGTGGCCGGCAAGCGGGTGGTCGATTTTGCCAGCGGCTCCGGCCTGGTCGCGATCGCGGCGATGAAGGCGGGAGCGGCGAGCGTGCTTGCAACCGACATCGACCCCTGGGCCGGAACCGCGATCGCGCTCAACGCGGCGGCCAATGAAGTCCCGGTCGCCTTCACCACGGAAAACATCATCGGCGTCCCCGTGGATGCCGAGGTGATCCTCGCCGGCGATGTCTTCTATGACAAGAGCTTTGCCGGCGCGCTCGTCCCGTGGCTGCAGGGGCTGACGGCGGAGGGCCGGCAGGTCCTCGTCGGCGATCCCGGACGCTCCTACTGCCCCCGGCACCTTCTGCAACCTTGTGCGACCTACGAGGTCCCGGTCACGCGGGCGCTTGAGGACAGCGAGGTCAAGAAGACGACGGTCTGGACTTTCCCGCTTACGGCTGGCCCGCTTACGGCCGGATGACGCACACACCTGCCTCGTAGCTGCACGCCGCGTCGGCATTTTGCGCCGTTATCGTCAATATGCGCGCGCCGGTCCGCTGTTCGCGGGGTGGTCCATCCTGTCGTCCGCCACCGTCGGGGCCGTAGCCATTGTTCTGCAGCGTGAAATAGATACCGTTGCCGGGCTGCGGATAGGCGGAGATGCCGCCGGCATAGCTGCCGATCGACGGTACCGTGGTAACGTAGCCGTCATCGTTGCCGTAGGCGGCGCCATTCCATTCCAGGACATTGGCCGTTTCCAGGGCGCCATACGGCCAGTTGCCGCCACCTTGCCAGGCCCAGTCGCCCCAGCCGGGTGCTCCCCGCCATGGCCAGTTGTTCCAGTAGCCGCCGGGCCAGTAAGGCTGATAGAACAGCGCCCGGGTGTTGGGCTCCTGCAAGTTGAACGCGCGATTGGCATCGCGAACCGGGCGGTTGCCAAACCAGCGCGGACCGCCGGACCACGGCCCGTTGCCCCAATAGCCGTCAGGCCAGTAGGGCTGATAGAACAGCGCCCGTGTGTTCGGTTCCTGCAGGTTGAACGCGCGTTCCCCGTGATGGAAACGGCGGTCGTCGGCCCAACGGTTGTTGCCGTGCCAGGCGCGGTTGCGCCAGGTACCATCACGCCACCCGCTATTGCCCCAGGTACCATTGCGCCAGGTGCCGTCTCCCCGGTTGGCGTTACGCCGCGCGCCATTGCCCCAGGTACCTTTCCCCCAAGTACCCTTCCCCCAGTTGCCGTTGCCCCAACCTCCATCGCCCCAGTAGGGCTGGTAGAACAGTGCCCGGGTATTCGGTTGCTGCAGGGTGAGTTGGCGCGGCTGCGAGCGACGGTCGGCGCGCCAGTTCGGACGCTGTTGCCCGCGGCCGAGCCAGCGGTTTTCCATCGTGCGCCAGGGTCGGCGCTGCACACCGCCACTATTGTTTGGACGTTCGATGCGTGGGCGGTTGTTCATAGACATGCCGGAATGCGATGATCTGGCGAGAACCGCGGGAACAACTGCGACCATGAATGCGGTGGTCAGCAGGAAGAGCTTTGCCGGAAAGGAACGCGATATCATGCTGAAGCCTCCGGTTGCGCAAAAGGTTAATGACCCGTTAACCGAAATTTGCCGCAAAAGGAGCGGATTGTCACGGGGGATCGGCCAATTGCTGAGTAATTTCATCCGGCTCCGGGCTTTCGGTCCTTTGTATGACGAATCAGAAACCAAAATCGATTAAATTGAATTCGGACCGCAATTGTGCTTGTCGTTCTGCTGATCGGTGAGTAAACGTCCATTTTGATGCAACGCACACAAATTACCCCGTGGGTTGCCGGGGAGTATGCCCTTGGATCAAAGGGCGCATGAACGCCGCGAGGTTCTGATGGCGAATCTGACAAAAAATCGGCCTTTGTCGCCGCATATTCAAATTTACAAGCCGATTCCGACGATGGTCATGTCGATCATGCACCGCATCACGGGCGGCGCGCTCTATGTCGGCACCCTGCTGATCGTCTGGTGGCTGGTCGCAGCGGCAAGCGGCGAGGCTTACTTCAGCTGGGTCAGTTGGTTCATGGGCACGCTGATCGGCAAGCTGATCCTGTTCGGCTATACCTGGGCGCTCGTCCATCACATGCTCGGTGGCCTGCGCCACTTCATGTGGGATCTCGGTTATGGCTTCGACAAGCATTTCTCCACGAAGCTGGCCAAGGCCACGCTTGTCGGTTCGATCTGTCTGACCGTGCTGATCTGGGTGATCGGCTACCTGGTCCGCTTCTAAAGGGTTACATCAATGGATATGCGCACCCCTTTGGGTAAAGTTCGCGGTCTCGGCTCGGCCAAGGATGGCACGGAGCATTTCTGGCGCCAGCGCTTGACGGCTGTTGCCAACGTGCCGCTGATGCTCTTCTTCATCATCTTCCTGCTGAAATATGCCGGTGCACCTTATGCGGAAGTCGTCGCTGCGCTCTCGAACCCGTTCATCGCGGTTCTGATGGGTCTGATGGTCATTTCCGGCGTCCTTCACATGAAGCTCGGCATGCAGGTCATCATCGAGGACTATGTCCACGCTGAAGGCGCCAAAGTCGCCCTCCTGATGCTCAACACGTTTTTCGCGGTTATTGTCGCAGGGCTCTGTCTCTTCGCCATTCTGAAAATCGCTTTCGCAGGATAATCCATCATGGCATCGACCACTTCACCCGCCCAGAATGGCAAAGCCTACCAGTATGTCGATCACTCCTATGACGTGATTGTCGTTGGCGCCGGCGGCGCCGGCCTGCGCGCCACGCTCGGCATGGCCGAACAAGGCTTCAAGACCGCCTGCATCACCAAGGTCTTCCCGACCCGCTCGCACACCGTTGCGGCTCAGGGCGGTATCGCCGCCTCGCTCACCAACATGACGCCGGACTGTTGGCAGTGGCACCTTTACGACACCGTCAAGGGTTCCGACTGGCTCGGCGACGTCGACGCCATGCAGTATCTCGCCATGGAAGCGCCGAAGGCGGTCTATGAGCTCGAGCACTACGGCGTTCCGTTCTCGCGCAACGAGGAAGGCAAGATCTACCAGCGGCCGTTCGGCGGTCATATGCAGAACTACGGCGAAGGCCCGCCGGTGCAGCGTACCTGCGCTGCCGCCGACCGTACCGGCCACGCCATCCTGCACACGCTCTACGGCCAGTCGCTGCGTCACAACGCCGAATTCTTCATCGAGTACTTCGCTCTCGACCTGATCATGTCGGATGACGGCCGTTGCACCGGCGTCGTCGCCTGGAACCTCGATGACGGCACGATCCATCGCTTCTCTGCCAAGATGGTGGTGCTGGCGACCGGCGGTTACGGCCGCGCCTACTTCTCCGCCACCTCGGCGCACACCTGCACCGGCGACGGCGGCGGCATGATCGCCCGCGCCGGCCTGCCGCTGCAGGACATGGAGTTCGTTCAGTTCCACCCGACCGGCATCTACGGCGCAGGCTGCCTCATCACCGAAGGCGCACGCGGCGAAGGCGGCTACCTCGTCAACTCCGAAGGCGAGCGCTTCATGGAGCGCTATGCGCCGTCGGCCAAGGACCTTGCCTCGCGCGACGTCGTCTCGCGCTGCATGACCATGGAAATCCGCGAGGGCCGCGGCGTCGGCAAGAACAAGGACCACATCTTCCTGCACCTGGATCATCTCGATCCGGCCGTTCTGCACGAGCGGCTGCCGGGCATCTCGGAATCGGCGAAAATCTTCGCCGGCGTCGACGTCACCCGCGAGCCGATCCCGGTCCTGCCGACCGTTCACTACAACATGGGCGGCATTCCGACCAACTACTGGGGCGAAGTGCTCAACGCCGACGCCCAGAACCCCGAGCGTGTCGCTCCCGGCCTGATGGCCGTCGGCGAAGCCGGCTGCGCCTCGGTGCACGGTGCGAACCGCCTCGGCTCCAACTCGCTGATCGACCTCGTGGTCTTCGGTCGCGCCGCCGCAATCCGCGCGGCTGAGGTCATCGACCGCAACGAGCCGGTTCCGGCACTCAATGTCGCTGCCTGCGACAAGATCATGGAGCGTTTCGATCGCCTGCGCTTTGCCAACGGCTCGACGCCGACGGCGGTGCTGCGCGACAAGATGCAGCGCGCCATGCAGGAAGACGCGGCAGTGTTCCGTACCCAGGAATCGCTCGAATCCGGCTGCAAGCGCCTTTCCGCGATCTGGAAGGAAATGCCCGACATCAAGGTCACCGACCGCTCGATGATCTGGAACTCCGACCTGGTCGAAACGCTCGAGCTCGAGAACCTGATGGCCAACGCCATCACCACGATCTACGGTGCCGAAGCCCGCAAAGAAAGCCGCGGTTCGCATGCCCGCGAGGACTATGCAACGGGTCCGCTCGGCGGCCGCGACGACGTGAACTGGCGCAGGCACACGCTGGCCTGGGTCAACGAAGCCGGCGACGTCAAGCTCGACTACCGTCCTGTTCACACCGACCTGATCGCCGAAGGCATCGATCCCCAGAAGATCGCGCCGAAGGCTCGCGTGTACTGATTTGAGAGGAATTGGACATGGTTGAACTCGCTCTCCCCAAGAACTCTCAGGTGACCGAAGGCAAGGTCTGGCCGAAGCCGGAAGGCGCCAAGAACGTCCGCGAATACCGCATCTATCGTTGGAGCCCCGACGATGGCCAGAACCCGCGCATCGACACTTTCTATATCAATGTCGATGAGTGCGG
Organism: Pseudomonadota bacterium; assembly: GCA_023399465.1. GTDB lineage: Bacteria > Pseudomonadota > Alphaproteobacteria > Rhizobiales > Rhizobiaceae > Ferirhizobium. The sequence continues at coordinate 12,875 of JAEWPB010000010.1, read as the reverse complement.
CCCGATGGTGCTCGATGGCCTGCTCTACATCAAGAACAACATTGACCCGACGCTGACGCTGCGCCGCTCGTGCCGCGAAGGCATCTGCGGTTCCTGCGCCATGAACATCGACGGCACCAATACGCTCGCCTGCACCAAGGGCATGGACGAGATCAATGGCTCCGTGAAGGTCTATCCGCTGCCGCACATGCCTGTCGTCAAGGACCTGGTGCCTGACCTCACCAACTTCTACGCACAGCATCGTTCGATCGAGCCGTGGCTGAAGACGGTGTCGCCGCCGCCGGCGAAGGAATGGAAGCAGAGCCACGAGGACCGCCTCAAGCTCGATGGCCTCTACGAATGCATTCTCTGCGCCTGCTGCTCGACCTCCTGTCCGAGCTATTGGTGGAACGGCGACCGTTACCTCGGTCCGGCCGTGTTGCTGCAGGCCTACCGCTGGCTGATCGACAGCCGCGACGAAGCCACCGGCGAACGCCTCGACAACCTCGAGGATCCGTTCCGGCTCTATCGTTGCCACACCATCATGAACTGCACCCAGACCTGCCCGAAGGGCCTGAACCCGGCGAAGGCCATCGCCGAAATCAAGAAGATGATGGTCGAGCGCCGCGTCTAACGAAACTTTTGAAGGAGGGCGGATTTTCCGCCCTCTTTTTTATTGGCAAGTGCCAACGGGCGGCGACCAGTTGCAGGATACCCGGGAGCGCGCCGACGCATTCTACAAGCAGGGGGTGCATCGGCTCGTACGTGGATGCGCAGACGCTCCCGTACCGTAGGCCTCCGGTGCCCCATGGCGTAGAATTCGCGTCCTGCCGCCAGAAACATAAGCGATTGCCGTAATTTCTCCTTGTTGCGACTTGATTAACCAAGGCGGTTTACGATAATTCCGCCGTGAATTGGCGGCAGTTTGCCCGCGCCAATGCGGATATTCAGGAGAGTAATGATGCAATTTCGGTATGCGATGACAGGTCTCGCGATCGTTCTTTCGCTCGCTGGTTGCCAGCGTACCTCGTATGATGCGGGGTCTAGCTACTATTCTCCGGCGCCGCTGCAGGCCCAGCCGGTGCCGAGCGTCCAGTCGGGCAGCTTGCCTGATCCGACGACCGACACATCTGGCCAGTTCCCGGCTGCTCCGCAGCAGCAGGCATCGCTCGGCACGTCCGACATGGGCGGCGCTCCGGCGACCGCGCTCGATGTCACCAAGGAATCGATGGTCGGCAACTGGAAGGTCTCCAACGGCGGCGTTTCCTGCGACATGTTCCTGACGCTGACCAACCTGGGCAGCGGTTCGCGTGGCGGCACCCGTGGCTGCGCCGGCGAGCTGACGAGCATGGGCTCCTGGGAAGTGTCGGGCAAGCAGGTGCTGCTCAAGGACCGCAGCGGCAACGTCATCGGCCGCGTCTACAAGTCCGGGGACTCTCGCTTTGACGGTTCTACCAATTCCGGCCAGCCGGTAAGCCTCAGCCGCTGACCGGGCGGCTGGTCGACGTCCCCCGTCGCGGATAGCAATTCATGAAGCCAATGCCAGACTATTCGCTGAGCGTCAGCGAACGGCTGAAGTCCCTCACGATGGACGGCAGCCTCCAGGCCGATCCCGAGCAGATCCATGTCGCGGAACGCTTGGACCGGGTGCTGTCGCAACTGAAGGAGCGCCGCCCCGCCGCCAAGGCAAGTGCGCTGGGCTGGTTGTTTGCCGCGCGGCGCAAGCCCCGGGCGCCGATTTCGGGCCTCTATGTCCATGGCAGCGTCGGGCGCGGCAAGACCATGCTCATGGACATGTTCTATGAGATGGCGCCAATCGAGAAGAAGCGTCGGGCGCATTTTCATGAATTCATGGCCGATGTGCATGGTCGCATCCACGCTCATCGGATGAAGCTGAAGAACGGCGAGACCAGGCAGGCGGATCCGGTGCCGCCGGTCGCTGCGCAGCTTGTCGCCGAGGCGGAGCTGTTGTGTTTCGACGAGTTCACCGTGACCGACATCGCTGATGCGATGATCCTGGCGCGTCTGTTCACCGAACTGTTTGCGCATGGCTGCGTGCTGGTGGCGACCTCGAATGTGGCGCCGGACGATCTTTACCGTGACGGCCTGAACCGCGGCCTGTTTTTGCCCTTCGTCGATCTCCTGAAGCGCCACGTCGAAGTGGTGACGCTCGACTCCCGGACCGACTACCGGATGGAGAAGGACGACAGCCTGCCGGTCTATCTCGCCCCGGCCGACGATCGCGCCGATGCGGCGATGAATGCGGCATGGCGGCACGTGACCCACGGACAGAAGGCCGTGCCCGAAGAAATACCGATGAAGGGTCGCTCGATCCACGTGCCGCTGGCGGCGGGCCGCGCCGCGCGCTTCAGCTTCGCCGATCTCTGCGCCCGGCCGCTCGGGGCGTCCGACTACCTGGCGATCGCTGAGCGCTACGACACGATCTTCGTCGATCACATTCCGCATCTCGGGCCTGAGCGGCGCAACGAGACCAAGCGGTTCATCATCCTCGTCGACGCGCTCTACGACAACACCGTCCGGTTGTTCGCCTCCGGGGTCGATATGCCCGAACGGTTGCTGACATCAAGGAAGGGTACGGAGGGTTTCGAGTTCGACCGCACCGTGTCACGGCTGTTCGAAATGCGCAGCAATGAATACCTCGCCCTGCACCATGAGAAACGTAAAGAATTTGTGACTGAATAATGGCCGAAAATCTTACGTTTACGTAAGAAATTATTGCTTTAACCGATTGAAATTTCTGGCTTCGAAATAATCGTTTGCCAATTTACATGCTTCCGGCTATTGCGGTTGTTCACAACGGCCGGCCCTCGTCCGGTGCCAGCGTTGGGATTTTGACGCAAAGGAAGCACTTCAATGGCGCGCAAAAAGATCGCACTTATCGGTTCGGGTATGATTGGTGGCACGCTGGCGCATCTCGCCGGCCTCAAGGAACTGGGCGACATCGTCCTGTTCGACATTGCCGACGGCATCCCCCAGGGCAAGGGCCTGGACATCGCTCAGTCTTCTCCGGTTGAAGGCTTCAACGCAAACCTGACCGGCGCCAGCGACTACGCCGCGATCGAAGGCGCGGACGTCTGCATCGTCACCGCCGGCGTCGCCCGCAAGCCGGGCATGAGCCGCGACGACCTTCTCGGCATCAACCTCAAGGTCATGGAGCAGGTCGGCGCCGGCATCAAGAAGTATGCCCCGAACGCCTTCGTCATCTGCATCACCAACCCGCTCGATGCCATGGTCTGGGCTCTGCAGAAGTTCTCGGGTCTGCCGAAGAACATGGTCGTCGGCATGGCCGGCGTTCTCGACTCCGCCCGCTTCCGCCTGTTCCTCAGCCAGGAATTCAACGTATCCGTTCAGGACGTTACCGCCTTCGTTCTCGGTGGCCACGGCGACACCATGGTTCCGCTCGCGCGCTACTCGACCATTGCCGGCGTCCCGCTCACCGACCTCATCAAGATGGGTTGGTGCACGAAGGAGCGCCTGGAAGAAATCATCCAGCGCACCCGTGACGGCGGCGCCGAAATCGTCGGCCTGCTGAAGACCGGTTCGGCCTACTACGCTCCGGCTGCTTCCGCCATCGAGATGGCTGAATCCTACCTCAAGGACAAGAAGCGCGTTCTGCCCTGCGCGGCCTACCTTTCCGGCCAGTATGGCGTCAACGACATGTATGTCGGTGTCCCGACCGTCATCGGCGCGGGTGGTATCGAGCGCATCATCGAAATCGACCTCAACAAGGAAGAGGAAGCTGCCTTCCAGAAGTCCGTCGGCGCTGTTGCCGGTCTCTGCGAGGCATGCGCAAACATCGCTCCGGCGCTGAAGTAATCGGCGCCGATCGCCTTAAAACTGGGAAACGTCTATGAATATTCATGAATATCAGGCCAAGGCTCTGCTGAAGAGCTACGGGGCGCCGGTCGCCGAAGGTGTCGCGATCTTTTCCGCCGATGAGGCCGAAGCAGCTGCCAAGCAGCTGCCCGGTCCCCTCTACGTGGTAAAGAGCCAGATTCACGCTGGTGGTCGCGGCAAGGGCAAGTTCAAGGAACTCGGCCCTGACTCCAAGGGTGGCGTTCGTCTCGCCAAGTCGATCGAAGAGGTCGTTGCCAACGCCAAGGAAATGCTCGGCAACACCCTGGTGACCAAGCAAACCGGCCCGGCCGGCAAGCAGGTCAACCGCCTCTACATCGAAGACGGCGCCGACATCGAGCGCGAACTCTACCTCTCGCTCCTCGTCGACCGCTCGGTTGGCCAGGTAGCCTTCGTGGTCTCCACCGAAGGCGGCATGGATATTGAAGCTGTCGCCGAGCACACCCCGGAGAAGATCGTCAACGTTGCGATCGATCCGGATGCCGGCGTCACCGCAGCAAACCTTGCGGCGCTCTGCGACGCGCTGAAGCTCGATGGCGAAGCGCGTGCAGACGGCGAGAAGCTGTTCCCGATCCTCTACAAGGCCTTCGTCGAGAAGGACATGAGCCTGCTCGAGATCAACCCGCTGATCGTCATGACCAATGGCCGTCTGCGTGTGCTCGACGCCAAGGTTTCCTTCGACGGCAACGCGCTGTTCCGTCACCCCGATGTTGTCGCCCTTCGCGACACCACCGAGGAAGACGAGAAGGAAATCGAGGCTTCGAAGTACGACCTCGCCTACGTCGCCCTCGACGGCAACATCGGCTGCATGGTCAATGGCGCCGGTCTCGCCATGGCGACCATGGACATCATCAAGCTCTACGGCGCCGAGCCGGCGAACTTCCTCGATGTCGGCGGCGGCGCTTCCAAGGAGAAGGTCACCGCAGCGTTCAAGATCATCACTGCCGATCCGGCCGTGAAGGGTATCCTGGTCAACATCTTCGGCGGCATCATGAAGTGTGACGTCATTGCCGAAGGCGTGCTTGCTGCCGTCAAGGAAGTCGGTCTGGAAGTGCCGCTCGTCGTGCGCCTCGAAGGCACCAACGTCGAACTCGGCAAGAAGATCATCAATGAATCGGGTCTCAACGTCATCTCCGCCGATGATCTGGACGACGCCGCCCAGAAGATCGTCGCGGCTGTGAAGGGAGCCTGATAGAAATGTCCATCCTGATCAACAAAGACACCAAGGTCCTGGTGCAGGGCCTGACCGGCAAGACCGGTACCTTCCACACCGAGCAGGCGCTTGCCTACTACGGCACCAAGATGGTCGGTGGCATCCATCCGTCCAAGGGTGGCGAGAAGTGGACCGGCTCCAAGGGTGAAACCCTGCCGATCTTCGCCTCCGTTGCCGAAGGCAAGGACGTGACCGGCGCCGACGCTTCGGTCATCTACGTTCCGCCGGCAGGCGCAGCCGCCGCGATCATCGAGGCGATCGACGCCGAGATCCCGCTGATCGTCTGCATCACCGAAGGCATCCCGGTCGAGGACATGGTGAAGGTCAAGGCCAGGCTCATCAAGTCCAAGTCGCGCCTGATCGGTCCGAACTGCCCGGGCGTCCTGACCCCGGAAGAGTGCAAGATCGGCATCATGCCGGGCTCCATCTTCAAGAAGGGCTCGGTCGGCGTTCTCTCGCGCTCCGGCACGCTCACCTACGAAGCCGTGTTCCAGACCTCGAACGAAGGCCTCGGCCAGACCACCGCTGTCGGTATCGGCGGCGATCCGGTCAAGGGCACCGAGTTCATCGACGTCCTGGAAATGTTCCTTGCTGACGACGAAACCAAGTCGATCATCATGATCGGCGAAATCGGTGGTTCGGCCGAGGAAGAAGCAGCCCAGTTCCTCAAGGACGAGGCAAAGCGCGGCCGCAAGAAACCGATGGTCGGCTTCATCGCCGGTCGTACGGCTCCTCCCGGACGTACCATGGGCCACGCCGGCGCCGTCATCTCCGGCGGCAAGGGTGGCGCTGAAGACAAGATCGCAGCGATGGAAGAGGCAGGCATTCGCGTGTCTCCGTCGCCGGCACGTCTCGGCAAGACCCTGGTGGAAGTCCTGAAGGGCTGATCCAGCAGAATTCCGGCAGGGCGACATCCGGTCGCCCTGCCGGATCGACTTCCCGTCGAAAAATAGCCGCGTAAACGGCAGACAACGACAACAAAAGCGGAAAGACCGGAACTCACGAAGCTCCGGCGACAATTCAAGTCAGGAGGCGGACGAAAAGGTCCGCAGAACACCATGGCAAGGCAAGAAGCCAACGAGCAGTTTGAAATCACGTCGTTCCTCGACGGCGCGAATGCGGCTTACATCGAGCAGCTTTATGCGCGCTATAGCCAGGATCCGGCATCTGTATCGGATGACTGGCGCGCCTTCTTCAAGGCTCTGGAAGACAATCCGGATGATGTAAAGAAGGCTGCAAGCGGCGCGTCCTGGCAGCGCAAGAACTGGCCGATTGCTGCCAATGGTGACCTGGTATCGGCGCTCGACGGCAATTGGGGCACGATCGAAAAGGTCGTCGAGACCAAGCTCAAGGCGAAGGCCGAAGCCGCCGGTAAGCCCGCAGACGCCGCCGATGTGCTGCAGGCGACGCGCGACTCCGTGCGCGCGCTGATGATGATCCGCGCCTACCGCATGCGCGGCCACCTGCACGCCAAGCTCGACCCGCTCGGCCTTGCCGCACCGGTCGAAGACTACAACGAGCTGTCGCCGACCGCCTACGGCTTCACCGAGGCCGACTACGATCGCAAGATCTTCATCGATAACGTTCTCGGGCTCGAATATGCTTCGATCCGCGAGATGCTCGAAATTCTCGTGCGCACCTATTGCTCGACGCTCGGCGTCGAGTTCATGCACATTTCCAACCCGGAAGAAAAATCCTGGATCCAGGAACGCATCGAAGGTCCGGACAAGGGCGTCGCGTTCACTCCGGAAGGCAAGAAGGCGATCCTCGCGAAGCTGATCGAGGCTGAAGGCTTCGAGCAGTTCATCGACGTCAAGTACAAGGGCACCAAGCGTTTCGGTCTCGATGGCGGTGAATCGCTGATCCCGGCGCTGGAGCAGATCCTCAAGCGCGGCGGCCAGGAAGGCCTCGAGGAAGTCGTCCTCGGCATGGCCCACCGCGGCCGCCTCAACGTGCTCTCCCAGGTCATGGGCAAGCCGCACCGCGCGATCTTCCACGAGTTCAAGGGCGGTTCGTTCAAGCCCGATGAAGTCGAAGGCTCGGGCGACGTGAAGTACCACCTCGGCGCTTCCTCCGACCGCGAATTCGACGGCAACAAGGTCCACCTGTCGCTGACGGCGAACCCCTCGCACCTCGAGATCGTCAACCCGGTCGTGATGGGCAAGGCTCGCGCCAAGCAGGACATGCTGGCGAAGGTCTGGGAAGGCGACATCATTCCGCTGAAGGAGCGCGTCAAGGTTCTGCCGCTGCTGCTGCACGGTGATGCGGCATTCGCCGGCCAGGGCGTCGTGGCCGAAATCCTCGGCCTGTCGGGCCTGCGCGGTCACCGCGTCGGCGGCACCATGCACTTCATCATCAACAACCAGATCGGCTTCACCACCAATCCGGGCTTCTCGCGTTCGTCGCCTTACCCGTCCGACGTCGCCAAGATGATCGAAGCACCGATCTTCCACGTCAATGGCGACGATCCGGAAGCCGTTGTCTACGCCGCCAAGGTCGCGACCGAATTCCGGATGAAGTTCCATAAGCCTGTCGTCATCGACATGTTCTGCTACCGCCGCTTCGGCCACAACGAAGGCGACGAGCCGTCCTTCACCCAGCCGAAGATGTACAAGGTCATCCGTGCCCACAAGACCGTGGTGCAGGTCTATGCCGACCGCCTGATCGCCGAAGGCCTGATCACCGAAGGCGAAGTGGAAAAGATGAAGGCCGATTGGCGCGCCCATCTCGAGCAGGAGTTCGAGGCCGGCCAGTCCTACAAGCCGAACAAGGCCGACTGGCTCGACGGCGAGTGGACGGGTCTACGCGTCGCCGACAATGCCGACGAACAGCGCCGCGGCAAGACCGCCGTTCCGATGAAGCAGATCAAGGAAATCGGCCGCAAGCTGTCCGAGATCCCGGAAGGCTTCAATGCCCACCGCACGATCCAGCGCTTCATGGAAAACCGCGCCAACATGGTCGCCACCGGTGAGGGCATCGATTGGGCGATGGCCGAAGCCCTGGCATTCGGTTCGCTCTGCCTCGACGGCCACAAGATCCGCCTTTCCGGTCAGGATTGCGAGCGCGGCACCTTCTCGCAGCGTCATTCGGTTCTCTACGATCAGCAGACCGAAGAGCGCTATATCCCGCTTGCCAACCTGTCGCCGACCCAGGCCCGTTACGAAGTCATCAACTCGATGCTTTCGGAAGAAGCGGTTCTCGGCTTCGAGTACGGCTACTCGTTGGCGCGCCCGAATGCGCTGACCCTTTGGGAAGCCCAGTTCGGCGACTTCGCCAACGGCGCGCAGGTGGTCTTCGACCAGTTCATCTCCTCGGGTGAACGCAAGTGGCTGCGCATGTCGGGCCTCGTCTGCCTGCTGCCGCATGGCTACGAAGGCCAGGGTCCGGAGCACTCCTCCGCCCGCCTCGAGCGCTTCCTGCAGCTTTGCGCGGAAGACAACATGCAGGTCGCCAACGTCACGACGCCGGCGAACTACTTCCACATCCTGCGCCGCCAGGTGAAGCGCGACTTCCGCAAGCCGCTGATCCTGATGACGCCGAAGTCCCTGCTGCGTCACAAGCGTGCGGTCTCGAGCCTCTCCGAAATGGCCGGCGAAAGCTCCTTCCACCGCCTGCTGTGGGACGATGCCGAGGTCATCAAGGATGGTCCGATCAAGCTGCAGAAGGATTCGAAGATCCGTCGCGTCGTCATGTGCACCGGCAAGGTCTACTACGACCTTCTGGAAGAGCGCGAGAAGCGCGGGATCGACGACATCTATCTGCTGCGCGTCGAACAGCTCTATCCGTTCCCGGCCAAGGCCCTCATCAACGAACTCTCCCGCTTCCGCAACGCGGAGATGGTCTGGTGCCAGGAAGAGCCGAAGAACATGGGTGCATGGTCGTTCATCGATCCGTACCTGGAATGGGTGCTGGCGCATATCGACGCCAAGTACCAGCGCGTACGCTACACCGGTCGTCCGGCCGCCGCTTCGCCGGCTACCGGCCTGATGTCCAAGCATCTCGCGCAGCTTGCTGCATTCCTCGAGGACGCACTGGGAGGCTGAGGCCTCCCACCGCTCCACTTTCGATAAAAACGACACCTGATTTAACGGAACTGAAAAAATGGCCACAGAAATCCGCGTTCCCACCCTTGGCGAATCCGTCAGTGAAGCCACCGTCGGCACATGGTTCAAGAAGGTCGGCGACACCGTGAAGGCCGATGAGCCGATCGTCGAGCTGGAAACCGACAAGGTCACCATCGAAGTCCCGGCCCCGGCTGCCGGCGTCCTCACCGAGATCGTCGCCGCTGCCGGCGAAACCGTCGGTCTCGACGCGCTGCTCGGCCAGATTGCTGCCGGCGCTGCCGGTTCGGTTGCTGCCGCACCTGCCGCCGCCGCTGCGGCTCCGGCTCCCGCCGCTGCCCCGGTCGCGGCCGTTTCCGCACCGGTTGCATCCTCCATGCCGCCAGCTCCGGCTGCTGCCAAGATGCTCGCTGAAACCGGCATTTCCGCCGAGCAGGTGGATGGCTCGGGCAAGCGCGGCCAGGTTCTCAAGGGCGACGTCATTGCTGCCATCGCCAAGGGCGTAAGCGCGCCGGTCGCGGCTGCCGCCCCGGTTGCCGCCCGCGCCCCGTCTGCCGTCGAGGACGCATCGCGTGAAGAGCGCGTCAAGATGACCCGCCTGCGCCAGACGATCGCCAAGCGCCTCAAGGACGCACAGAACACCGCCGCCATGCTGACCACCTACAACGAGGTGGACATGAAGGCGGTCATGGACCTGCGCAACCGCTACAAGGACATCTTCGAGAAGAAGCACGGCGTTAAGCTCGGCTTCATGGGCTTCTTCACCAAGGCCGTGACCCACGCGCTGAAGGAACTGCCGGCCGTCAACGCCGAAATCGACGGCACCGACATCATCTACAAGAACTACTGCCATGTCGGCGTCGCTGTCGGCACCGACAAGGGCCTGGTGGTTCCGGTCGTCCGTGATGCCGACCAGATGTCGATTGCCGAGATCGAGAAGGAAATCGGCCGCCTCGGCAAGGCAGCCCGCGATGGCCAGCTCTCGATGGCCGACATGCAGGGCGGCACCTTCACCATCTCCAACGGCGGCGTCTACGGCTCGCTGATGTCCTCGCCGATCCTGAACGCACCGCAGTCGGGCATCCTCGGCATGCACAAGATCCAGGAGCGCCCGGTTGCGATTGGCGGTCAGGTCGTCATCCGTCCGATGATGTATCTGGCGCTTTCCTACGATCACCGCATCGTCGACGGCAAGGAAGCCGTGACCTTCCTCGTCCGCGTCAAGGAAAGCCTGGAAGATCCGGAGCGTCTGGTTCTCGACCTCTAAGAATGAAAGGGGCGCCATGCGCCCCTGATATTTTGTCCGGGGATCCCGGAAGCGATGCGGGTCCGGCCTTTGTGGCCGGACCGCGAATTCGGCAACAGCGGTCGCAGGCATTCATTTCTGGTCGGAGGATGTACGCATGGCATTCGCACCTGAAATTCCGCCGATCCAGGCCCATCTCTGCGTCAAGGGCGGGCTGGACGCGATTGCCTTCTACGAGCAGGCCTTCGGTGCCGAAACCACGTTCCAGCAGATGGCCGAGGACGGGAAGCGGGTCATGCACGCCAACCTGGCATTGTTCGGCGGCCAGATCATGCTGCACGACGAGTTCCCTGAATACGGCATGGGCATGGTGTCGCCAAAAACCGCAGGCGGTGCCAGTGTGGCGATCAGCATCAATTTCCCCGCGGCCAGCGATGTCGACGCGGCCTATGCGAGCGCAATTGCCGCAGGGGCATCGACAGTCATGCAACCGCAGGATACCTTCTGGCAAGCGCGCTATGCGCGTGTCCTCGACCCCTTCGGCCACATGTGGGCCTTCAACGCACCGGTTGCCGGATCATGAGCCAGTACATCTTGGAACTCGCTTCGCTGATGGCAATCTTCGCATTCGCCATCGTTTCGCCCGGCGCGGACCTTGCCATGGTCATGCGACAGGCGATAGTGCACGGCCGACGCGAAGCAATCATCACCTCGTTCGGCATCGGCACGTCGCTGATGTTCCATGTCAGTTACACGATCCTCGGGCTCGGGCTGATCATTTCGCAATCGATCTATCTGTTCAACATCGTGAAATGGTGCGGCGTCGCTTACCTGATCTATATCGGCATCAAGGCGCTGCGGGCAGGCAAGGCCGATCTTTCCGTTGAACAGGTCGGCGTTCGCCAGCCGGACGGCAAGCGGCAATCCGCATTGCGTGCCTTCGGCCTCGGTTTCATGGCCAATGCCCTGAACCCCAAGCCGGTCTTCTTCTTCCTCTCGATCTTCTCGACGGTCGTGCACGCCCACACGCCGATCATGATCAAGTTCGGCTACGGCCTGGTGATGGCAAGCTGCCTGATCCTCTGGTTCGTCGGTGTGTCGATGTTCATGACCACGCCCAGGATGCGGGCCGTCTTCGCGCGCGCTAGCCAGTGGATCGACCGCTTGAGCGGCGTGGTCTTCATTGCGCTCGGTATCAAGCTTGCGACGGAAAAGGCGGGCTGACATGGCGGCGCGACAGGGCATCCTCATTGCCGCTATCGTTTCGGGCGTGCTCGGGTCGACCCCGGCAGCGGCGGTGGAATGCAGCCAGGACAAGGGCGTCTACGAAGACCGGGACCAAGCCTACGAACTGCGTTTCGCGCCGGTCGAATCGGAAGCTTCGTTCGCCACCCATACGTTCAAGGTCGAGATCCGCAAATCCGGGCTGATCCTCGACGGCTACGTGATGCCGACGGACGAGGTCGAGCGCGCGGGCGGCATCCTCATGAACAATTGCCCGGATGGCGATGCCACCGGGGCGGAACTTGATGCCTGCACCGTGTGGGAAGGCATTCTCTATGCGGTCGACGACAAGGGTGTCGTCGCCAACCTGCCGGACCCGGGGGCGGCTGCGGCAGGGCAGATCCTGCTGCCGGATTTCGGCCGGTCGATCCGGTCCTCGGCGCTGTGGGGCGAGGGCAAGGCGACCGTCGCGCCCTGGGATGTGCTGGCCTTGAAAGGCTGCAGCCAATGAATGCAGTCCCCGCTGTTTCAGATCGTCGTCAGGCGCGGCTTACCATTATCGACACCGAATTTCATGCTTCGGGCGGTCATCCGAACCGGGCATGCGAGCTTGCATCGACGACCCCGATGCAGCGGCCGGATACGGCCGATGAGATGGCGCAGTCCATTCTCTCAACTCTCTCCAGCGCGGCCTCCTATGTCACAGGTGCCGCACTCAATGTCAGCGGAGGGCGGTAACGCCCACGAATGAAGGAAAACTCTATGGCTTATGATGTTATTGTTATCGGCTCCGGTCCGGGCGGCTATGTTTGCGCCATCAAGGCAGCGCAACTCGGCCTCAAGGTCGCCGTCGTCGAAAAGCGCGCTACCTACGGCGGTACCTGCCTCAACGTTGGCTGCATTCCCTCCAAGGCCCTGCTGCATGCCTCGGAGACGTTCCAGCACGTCGCCCATGGCATCGACGCCCTCGGCGTCGAGGTTTCGGCGCCGACGCTGAACCTCGAAAAGATGATGGCCCACAAGGACGCGACCGTTAAGGCCAATGTCGAAGGCGTTGCCTTCCTGTTCAAGAAGAACAAGATCGATGCCTTCCAGGGCACCGGCAAGATCGTGGCTGCCGGCAAGGTGCAGGTCACCAATGATGCCGGCGAGGTTCAGGAACTCGAGACAAAGAACATCGTGATCGCCACCGGTTCCGACGTTGCCGGCATTCCGGGCGTTCCCGTTGACATCGACGAGAAGGTCATCATCTCCTCGACCGGCGGCATTGCGCTCG
>JAEWPB010000002.1 GCA_023399465.1 Pseudomonadota bacterium | reverse complement strand
CCGGAGGCGACGCTCGAGACGTAGGAGTGATGGCGGAAAGGCTCGCGCTTGTGCACGTTGGAGATATGCACCTCGATGATCGGATGGTCGAAGGTGTTCAGCGCATCGAGGATCGCAACCGAGGTATGGGTATAGGCGGCCGGATTGATGATGATGCCGACAGCACTTTCGCGCGCCTCGTGGATCCAGTCGATGATCTGATGCTCGGCATTGCTCTGGTGAAACCGGATCTCGAGGCCAAGTTCAGCACCGACGCGAATGCAGTCACGCTCCACATCGGCCAGGGTTTCCTTGCCGTAGATTTCCGGCTGGCGCTTGCCCAGCAGGTTCAGGTTCGGACCATTCAACACATAAATCAACTTGCTCACGCCAAAGCTCCTCTCGCGGCATCTCGGCCTTTGGCCTAGCGCACTTCCGGCAAAACCGGAATAGCCTGAAGCAACACCCGACCCGCAAATACGGGGCTTTGCCTTCAAACCCTGAGCCACAGCCTGCTTTGATGTGAACGGAAGCACGCAACGGTACGGCGCAGCCGCGGAATCGCTCCAGCGCCGGTTATCCGCACACCGGCCAAAGTCAACGCCTCATAAACACGCAGTGCCAAAATTTTCACCTTGCGAAGTGTTGGATATCGGCTCTACCATTAAATTGGATAGGATTTCGCAGCCGGAACAATCCAGCTGCCCAATCCTTCGCTTCGACAACAAAACTTCCCCGATTTCATAACGAAACGCGGAATGCGGATAGTAATTGATGCAGTTGGTATTTGACGGTCACAACGACGTTCTTCTGAGACTCTGGCGCAACGCAAAAGACGGTTCCGATCCGATCGCGGAATTCCGGGACGGCACCGCCCATGGCCACATCGACGCCGTCCGCGCCCGCAAGGGCGGACTGGCAGGCGGTCTTTGCGCCATCTATATCCCGTCGGGCGATCTCGTGCTGAAGGCGCCGGATAAAAACGGCCACTACGAGACACCGCTCTCCGCGCCTCTGCAGCGCGCGCCCTCGCTCGATATCGCGCTGGAGATGGCCGCCGTCGCCCTTCGCCTCGATCGCGCCGGTGCATGGTCGCTGTGCCGCACGACCGGCGAGATCCGCCAGGCCATGAACGCCGGCAAGTTCGCCGCGGTCATGCACATGGAAGGCTGCGAGGCGATCGATGCCGATCTCGACGCGCTGGAAACCTTCTACGCCGCGGGCCTGCGTTCGCTCGGCCCGGTCTGGAGCCGCCACAACGTGTTCGCTCATGGCGTACCCTTCGCCTTTCCGGCGTCGCCGGATACCGGGCCTGGCCTCACCGAGGCCGGTTTCGAGCTGGTGAGGGCCTGCAATCGCCTCGGCATCGCCATCGATCTCGCCCACATTACCGAAAAGGGCTTCTGGGATGTGGCCAAGACCACCGACCAGCCGCTGATCGTCAGCCATTCGAATTCCCATGCCCTGACGCCCGTTGCCCGCAACCTCACCGACCGTCAGCTTGACGCGGTCAGGGAAAGCCGCGGCATCGTCGGCCTCAACTACGCCACCACGATGCTGCGCGCCGATGCGCGCGAGGATGCGGACACGCCGCTGAGCGACATGGTCCGCCACGTCGACCACCTTGTGGAGCGGATGGGCATCGATTGCGTCGCGCTCGGTTCAGACTTCGACGGCGCGACCATTCCCGCCGAAATCGGCGACGCCGCAGGCAACCAGAATCTGATTGCCGCCCTTAGGGCGGCTGGATACGCCGAAGCGGATCTGGACAAGATTTGCCGGGAAAACTGGCTAAGAGTGCTGGCATCCGCCTGGCACGAAAACATCGCCTGAACGATACCGCAAAACCTTTAAACAGGGGGATACACCGTGAAAATGACTGGCTTGAACAAGCGCTTTCGTATGCTGACGACAAGCGCTGCAATGTCGCTGCTTCTGATGTCGGCGCCGCACGCCTTCGCCGACACGCCCAAGGATACGTTGATCGAAGCCTTCGCGATCGACGACATCATCTCCATGGATCCGGGCGAAGCCTTCGAATTCTCGACCGCTGAAATGACGGCCAACACCTACAGCAAGCTCATTGCGCTCGATCCCAACGACTCCTCGAAGGTCGTCGGCGACCTCGCCGACAGCTGGACCATTTCCGACGACGGCCTGACCTATACCTTCAAGTTGAAGCCGGGCCTGAAGTTTGCCTCCGGCAACCCGATCACCGCCGAAGACGTCGCCTACTCCTTCGAACGTGCCGTCAAGCTCGACAAGTCGCCCGCCTTCCTGCTCACCCAGTTCGGCCTCAACGGCGACAACGTCACCGAAAAGGCCAAGGCAGTTGACGAGACCACCTTCGTCTTCACCGTCGACAAGTCCTACGCGCCGAGCTTCGTGCTCAACGTCCTGACCTCGACGGTCGGCTCGGTGCTCGACAAGAAGCTGGTTCTCGAGAACACCAAGGCGGTAACGCCGACTGCGGAATACAAGTATGACAACGACTTCGGCAACGAGTGGCTGAAGACCGGCTTTGCCGGTTCGGGCCCCTTCAAGCTGCGCGAATGGCGCGCCAACGAAGTTGTCGTGCTCGAGCGCAACGACAACTACTACGGCGAGCCGGCCAAGCTGGCCCGCGTCATCTACCGCCACATGAAGGAAAGCTCCGGCCAGCGTCTAGCGCTTGAGGCCGGCGATATCGACGTCGCCCGCAATCTGGATCCGGGCGATCTGGACGCTATTGCCAAGAACGGTGACCTGAAGGCCACCAGCGCGCCGAAGGGCACCGTCTACTACATCAGCCTCAACCAGAAGAACGAGACGCTCGCCAAGCCGGAAGTGCGCGAAGCCCTGAAGTATCTGGTCGACTATGATGCGATCGGCTCCACCCTGATCAAGGGCATCGGCGAAGTCCACCAGACCTTCCTGCCGAAGGGCGTGCTCGGCGCTCTCGACGAGAAGCCCTATACTTTCGACGTTGCCAAGGCCAAGGAACTGCTCGCCAAGGCCGGTCTCTCCGACGGCTTCACCGTGACCATGGACGTTCGCAACACCCAGCCGGTCAGCGGCATTGCCGAGGCGTTCCAGCAGACCGCGGCCCAGGCCGGCGTCAAGGTCGAGATCATCCCCGGCGACGGCAAGCAGACGCTGACGAAGTATCGCGCCCGTAACCACGATATCTATATCGGCCAGTGGGGCATGGACTACTTCGATCCGAACTCCAACGCCGAGACGTTCACCGCCAACCCGGACAATTCCGACGAAGGCAAGAGCAAGACGCTTGCATGGCGCAACGCCTGGGACGTGCCGGAACTGACGAAGAAGACGGCCGACGCTCTGCTCGAGAAGGATGCCGACAAGCGCGCTGCCGCCTATCAGGACCTGCAGAAGACCGTTCTTGCGGAAAGCCCGTTCGTCATCATCTTCCAGCAGACGGAAGTTGCCGGCTATCGCGGCAATCTCAGCGGTTTCAAGCTCGGTCCGAGCTTCGACACCAACTTCGTCTCGACCGTTTCGAAAGACTAAAGCACTACGCCCCGCTGCTGGAATCATTCCGGCAGCGGGGTTATGCCGACGACTTTCGATTTGCAGCGCCACTTCGGCCCGTGATGGCGGACCGTCTGGCGCTGTTGGCATAAAGGACCGATTTGCTTGACAAGTGTTGAAACCATAACAGCGCGGCGGCGCTCCCGCTTGCCGGCGTTTGCCATGGGGGCCTTGCGCTTTTTCGTAACGGTGGTCACGACCTTTCTGGGTCTGCTTGCCGTCACCTTCTTCATTGGCCGCATCATCCCCATTGATCCGGTACTGGCAGTGCTCGGGGACCGCGCACCCACCGCCGTGGTCGAACGCACCCGCGAGGCCATGGGCCTCAACCTGCCGCTCTACCAGCAGTTCTTCATCTATGTGAAGGGCGCGCTGTCGGGCGATTTCGGCACCTCGGTTCTCACGACCAATCCGGTTCTCGAAGACATCAAGCGCGTCTTCCCGGCGACCATGGAACTTGCCACCATCGGAACGATCATCGGCGCCGTCTTCGGCATTCCGCTTGGCGTGCTCGCCGCAGTCAAGCGCGGCAGCCTTGCCGACCAGATCGTCCGCGTCATCGGCCTTGTCGGCTATTCGGTTCCGATCTTCTGGCTCGCCCTGCTGTCGCTGGTGCTCTTCTACGCCAAGCTGCGCTGGGTCGCCTATCCCGGCCGTATCGACATCGTCTACGAGTACAGCTTCACCCCGGTGACCGGCTTCTTCATTCTCGATGCCCTGTGGCAGCGCCAATGGGACGTGTTGTGGGACCTGTTCCGTCACATCATCCTGCCGGCATCGCTGCTCGGCTACTTCTCGCTCGCCTACATCAGCCGCATGACCCGCAGCTTCATGCTGAACGAACTGAAGCAGGAATATATCGTCGCCGCGCGCGCCAAGGGCCTGTCCGAAACCCGGATCATCTGGGGCCATGCGCTGCGGAACGCCGCCGTGCCGCTGATCACCGTCATCGCCCTTTCCTACGCCGGATTGCTCGAAGGCTCGGTTCTGACCGAAACCATCTTCGCCTGGCCTGGGCTCGGTCTCTACATCACCAACTCGCTCCAGAACGCCGACATGAATGCGGTACTCGGCGGCACCATCGTCATCGGTTCCGTCTTCATCGCCATCAATCTCTTCTCCGATCTTCTCTATCGGACCCTGGATCCAAGGACGCGCAGCCGATGAGCGAGACCGCACTGACCCAACCGCTTAGCCGCCGCGAATGGCTGCTGTCCGACCGCCCGGCGTCGCGCATGCAGGCCCGTCTCGGCCGCGCCTATGTCATCTGGTGCCGCTTTGCGGAAAACCGCCTGGCGCTCGCCGGCCTCGGCATCATCATTGCCCTGCTGTTCGTCGCCGCATTCGCCGACGTGATCGCACCGCATTCGCCGATTGCGGGCGACCTCAAGAACGCCCGCCTGCTGCCGCCGAGCGGGACCTACTGGCTCGGCACGGACGATCAGGGACGCGATATCCTCTCACGCCTGATCCACGGCTCGCGCCTGACGCTCCTCGTCGTCGTGCTCGTCGCGGTCATCGCTGCCCCGGTCGGCCTTCTGGTCGGCACCGTCGCCGGCTATGCCGGCGGCTGGGTCGATGCCATCCTGATGCGCATCACCGACATTTTTCTCGCATTCCCGAAGCTCGTCCTGGCGCTGGCGCTGGTCGCAGCACTCGGCCCGGGCATCGAGAACGCCATCCTCGCGATCGCGATCACCTCGTGGCCGCCCTATGCACGCATTGCGCGCGCGGAAACGATGACCTTCCGCCAGTCGGACTACATCTCCGCGGTCAAGCTCATGGGTGCCTCGCCTGCTCGCATCGTGCTCCTGCACATCATGCCGCTCTGCATGTCCTCGTTGATCGTCCGCGTCACCCTCGACATGGCCGGCATCATCCTGACGGCTGCCGGTCTCGGCTTCCTCGGCCTCGGGGCCCAGCCGCCATTGCCGGAATGGGGCGCGATGATCGCATCCGGCCGCCGGTTCATTCTCGATCAGTGGTGGGTCGCCGCAGCCCCCGGTGCAGCGATCCTGATCGTCAGCCTCGGCTTCAACCTGCTCGGTGACGGCCTGCGCGACGCCCTCGACCCGAAGGAGGCCGGCCAATGAGCCCACTGCTTACCGTCGAAAACCTCCGCGTCAGCTTTCCGACCCGAACCGGCGTCGTCGAAGCGGTTCGTGGCGTCAGCTTCACCCTCGGCCGCGAGCGCCTCGGCATCGTCGGCGAATCCGGTTCCGGCAAGTCCCAGACCGGCCGCGCGATCATGGGCCTCACCCCGGGTCACGCGACCATCACCGCCGACAAGCTGCAGTTCGGCGATGTCGACCTGCTGAAGGCGTCCGCGCGCCAGCGCCGGGCCCTTCGCGGCCGCGACATTGCAATGATCCTCCAGGATCCGAAGTATTCGCTGAACCCGGTCATGACCATCGGCCGGCAGATCATGGAGACGTTGCGCACCCATGAGCGTGTCAGCAAGGCCGAGGCCCGCAAACGGGCGATTGCCATGCTCGACGCCGTGCAGATCCGCGATTCCGAACGCGTTTTCGATCTCTATCCGCACGAGGTCTCGGGCGGCATGGGCCAGCGCGTGATGATCGCGATGATGCTGATCGCCGGGCCGGAACTGCTGATCGCCGACGAACCGACCTCGGCACTCGACGTCACCGTGCAGCTCGAAGTGCTGGCGATCCTCGACAAGCTCGTCGCCGAACGCGGCATGGGCCTGATCTTCGTCTCGCACGATCTCCGTCTTGTGTCCTCGTTCTGCGACCGGGTTCTGGTGATGTATGCCGGCCGCGTGGTCGAGGAACTGCCGTCGGCCGATCTCGCCAAGGCGCAGCACCCCTATACGCAAGGGCTGCTCAACTGCCTGCCGAAGATCGGCTCCGATCGCCATCCGCTCCCAGTCCTCGAACGCAAACCGGAGTGGGCAGCATGACGACCGCACTTTCGATCAAGAACATGGTCGTCAAGTTCGACGACTACGTGGCGCTGCGCAATGTCAGCGTCGACATCGCCCGGGGTGAATCCTTCGGCATCGTCGGCGAATCCGGCTCGGGCAAGTCAACCCTGCTTCGCGCCGTTGCCGGCCTTAACGGCTTTCAGCAGGGCGAACTGGCGATCAATGGCCGCAACTACAGCGGCCAGAAGCGCGACAAGGAATTCTATCGGACAGTCCAGATGGTGTTCCAGGATCCCTACGGCTCGCTGCATCCGCGCCAGACGGTCGACCGGCTGCTGCTCGAACCGCTCGCCATCCACGGCATCGACGACAGCGAACGCCGGATCGTGCGGGCGCTCGACGAAGTCGGGCTCGGGACACGCTTCCGTTTTCGCTATTCGCACCAGTTGTCCGGTGGCCAGCGCCAGCGCATCGCCATTGCCCGCGCGCTGATCGTCGAACCCGAGATCCTGCTGCTCGACGAGCCGACCTCGGCGCTCGACGCCTCGATCCAGGCAGAAATCCTCAACCTGCTCGAACAGGCACGCAGCGACCGCAACCTCACCTTCGTCATGGTCAGCCACGACCTCGGCGTCATCAGCCACATGTGCGAACGCCTGGCGGTGATGCGCAGCGGCGAGGTGGTCGAGAGCCTCGCCTCTTCCGAGCTCGCCAGCCGCTCCGTAAAGGAAGAGTATACACAGCGCCTGCTCGCCGCCAGCGACGGCTTTTCGCGCTGATTTCCGATCGCCCGGCACCGCCGGGCGACGCCGTTCCCGCCGATCAAATCAGGGCAGCCGCGAGGCTCACGCGGTCGTTGCGTTGCCGGACCGAGGCGACTGCCACGACCATCAGTGCGCCGATGATCGAGATGTGCTCGACGACTGTTACGTTAGTTGTGGATTTGCGCTCTGTGGATGCGCAATGGCATGGAGAAACTCACCCGTGACGATATGATTTATTCTTTCGGAGTTGGAGGATAATCATGGGTATCATAGTTGATAGCTTCATGTACAATTTGATCCCCATAATCGCGCTATTCTTCGTGGCCTACAATTCGATCCCGCTATTTGCCCCAGTTGCGACGAAAGGTACATATAAGAGGCTTGGCGTTACCATTTTTCTCGTTTTCGTAGTCTACTCAAGCATCACCCAGGGCTATCATCCCGACATGATTCTCTGGCTTCCTCTCGGCGCGCTTACAGGCCTCTTGGCCTCTTATTTCAAGTTTCGCGTGAGGCATACGAAGTAGACAAGCAGACCAAAACGGCACCTCGTCCTCAATCTTCACTCCCAGCTATTCGCCGCGGCTGGCATATTGGAAAACTCCGTCGATGTTTGTCGACGGGGCAAATACAGCGTCACGGCATCTCCCGCCCCCTTCGATCAAGGGGGCAGGACCGAATGGACCGGACCGGCTAGGCCTGCCGTTCCCGCAACATCTCGATGATCGCCGAGAAATCCCGGCCGCCGTTGCCATTTTCGTCGAACTGGGCATAGAGCCGGGCCGCTTCCGCACCGAGCGGCGTCGCCGCGCCACTGGTCTTCGCCGCATCCTGCGACAATGTCAGGTCCTTCAGCATCAGGGCCGCCGCGAAGCCCGGTTTGTAGCCATTGTTGGCAGGCGATGCCGGCACCGGACCCGGCACCGGGCAGTAACTCGTCAGCGACCAGCACTGGCCCGAAGACGTCGAGGCCACGTCGAACAGCGCCTGGTGCGAAAGCCCGAGTTTCTCGCCAAGCGCGAACGCCTCGCAGACACCGATCATCGATATGCCGAGGATCATGTTGTTGCAGATCTTGGCCGCCTGCCCGGCGCCATTGCCGCCGCAATGAACGATCTTCTTGCCCATCGCCTCCAGCAGCGGCTTTGCCCGGCGAAATGCCTCTTCGGTGCCGCCCGCCATGAAGGTGAGCGTGCCGGCGGCTGCTCCACCGGTTCCGCCGGAGACCGGCGCGTCGAGAGACGCGCATTCGTCGGCCGATGCCATGTCGTGGGCCTTGCGGGCGCTATCGACATCGATCGTCGAGCAGTCGATGAGCAGGGTCCCCGGCAGAACGAGGCTGGTGAGTTGTTGCCAGACAGCAATCACGTGCTCGCCCTTCGGCAGCATGGTGATCACGGCGTCGGCCCCCTTGACGGCGTCTGCGAGCGAGCCCGCCGTCTGCACACCCGCTTCGGCGGCCGCCTTAAGCGACGCTTCGGAGAGATCAAAGCCGGTAACGCCATGTCCCGCCTTGACGAGATTGGCAGCCATCGGGCCGCCCATGTTTCCCAATCCGACAAAAGCGATTTGTGTCATGCTGAACAATCCTTCACACGCGATGATGCTGAAACAACGGCGCATGATCCGCCGTAAAGAAGCTGTCGAGGTCGGCGCCACTCACATCGGCGAGCCGCGCCGGATTCCATTTCGGATTTCGATCCTTGTCGATAACCGCGGCACGCACGCCCTCGAAGAAATCGGGCTTGTCGAGGATCCGCTGGCACGCGGAAAATTCCCGTTCCAGACACTCGGCAAGACTAGCACTGTTGGCCGCCTCGCGCAGCAATCGCAGCGTCAGCTTCAGACTGGTCGGCGAGCGCGAGCGGATGGTCGCAGCGGTCTCGCTGGCAAAAGAGCTGCCGTAATTGTCCAGCGCGTCGAGGATCTCCTCGACCGTATCGAAGGCAAAGCACCGATCGATCAGCGGCCGCTCCGTTTCCAGAACCGATACGCCGACCGGTTGAGATACCGCGGCAATCGCTGCCGAAACGGCCGCTGCATCGGCATCTGGAGGCAAGGCGCCGATCGCAGTCTTCAGTTCCGGCAGCCGTTCCGCCGGAACCATGTAGTCAGCGAGACCAGCATAGATGACATCGGCCGCTCCGATCGTATTGCCGGTGAGGCCGAGCCAGGTGCCGGTTTCGCCGGGCGCCCGCGCCAGCAGCCAAGTGGCACCGACATCGGGGAAGTAGCCAATGCCGGTTTCGGGCATTGCCAGACGGGTACGTTCGGTGACGATACGGTGGGAGCCGTGCGCCGACAGACCGACCCCGCCCCCCATGGTGATGCCGTCCATCAGTACGACATAGGGCTGCGGATAGCGCGAAATCGCCTCGTTCAAGCGGAATTCCTCACGCCAGAAGTCGAAGGCATCGGACGTTCCCGCCTTCGCGCTGTCATGGATGGCGCGGATGTCGCCGCCGGCGCAGAGCCCGCGGTCGCCCTCCCCCGTCACGATAACGGAAGCGATGGCCGGATCTTCGGCAAAGCCGTCGAGCGCCTCAACGATGATACGGACCATCCCGAGGTTCAGGCTGTTGAGCGCGCGCGGCCGGTTGAGCCGGATCACCCCGGCGGATCCGATCCGATCGATGATCACTTCCGCCATCCCTGCACTTCCGTCCTGCTTGCTCATGTCCACCCTGCCCGGCCTCGCCATCGGCGAGCGCCTGTTCGCGGTTTATCGGTTATCCGCCAGGATCATCGCCGCCGCCTTCTCGGCGATCATGATCGTCGGCGAATTGGTGTTGCCGGAGGTGATCCGCGGCATGACCGAAGCGTCGGCGATCCTCAGTCTCCCAAGCGCCCGCATCTTCAACCGCGGATCGACGATGCTCTCCGGATCGCTGCCCATACGGCAGGTGCCGACAGGATGGAAGATGGTCGTGCCGATGTCGCCGGCGGCACGCACCAGATCCTCCTCGCTCTCATAGGCCGGACCCGGCTTGTATTCCTCGGGCCTGAAGCGGGCGAAGGACGGCTGGGCGACGATGCGCCGCGTGAGCCGTATTGCATTCACTGCCGTGTCGCGGTCACTCGCCTCGGTCAGATAGTGCGGTCGGATCTCCGGCTGGGCGGCAAAGTCCGGCCCCTTCACATGAACCGATCCCCGGCTGTCGGGGCGCAGATTGCAGACGCTCGCCGTGATCGCCGGGAACGGATGCACGCTCTCGCCGAACTTTTCCAGCGAGACCGGCTGGATGTGATACTGAAGGTCGGGCGTCTCCTTGTCGGGACCGGAGCGGGTGAAGATGCCGAGCTGGCTCGGCGCCAT
This sequence comes from Pseudomonadota bacterium, assembly GCA_023399465.1. Lineage (GTDB taxonomy): Bacteria > Pseudomonadota > Alphaproteobacteria > Rhizobiales > Rhizobiaceae > Ferirhizobium. The sequence continues at coordinate 19,806 of JAEWPB010000002.1, read as the reverse complement.
CGCCATCGGCCCGGATCGCTTCAGCAGATATTCGAGCCCGATCGAGGCCTTGCCGATCAGCGTGCTCGCCTTCTCGTTCAGGGTCGGGACGCCGGTGACCTTGTAGATCAGGCGGAGCTGCAGATGGTCCTGCAGGTTCTCGCCAATGCCACTCACCTCCTTCACCACGTCGATGCCCGCACGCTGGAGCACGTCACCTTGACCGATGCCGGAAAGCTCGAGCAGATGCGGCGATCCGATCGCGCCGGCGCTAAGAACCGTTTCGCGCGACGCATAGGCTTTCTTGGCGATGCCCTCGTGCTGGAACTCGACGCCCTTGACCTCGCCGTTCTCGACAAGCAGCCGCCGGGCATGGGCCTTGGTCAGGACCGTCAGGTTCGGACGATCGCGCGCTGGCCGCAGGAAGGCCTTCGAGGTGTTCCAGCGGATGCCGGAACGCTGGTTGACGTCAAAGTAACCGGAGCCCTCGTTGCTGCCGCGGTTGAAATCCTCTGTCTCGGGGATGCCGGCTTCGGTCGCGGCCTTCTGGAAAGCGTCAAGCACCGCCCAGCGCACGCGGGCCTTTTCCACGCGCCATTCACCGCCGGATCCATGCATGTCGCTCGATCCCTTGTAGAAGTCCTCGGACTTCCTGAAGTAGGGCAGCACGTCGTCCCAGCCCCAGCCGGTGCAACCAAGCTGGCGCCAGAGATCGTAGTCCCGGCCCTGGCCGCGCATGTAGATCATGCCGTTGATCGAAGAACAGCCGCCGAGCACCTTGCCGCGCGGATAGTTCAGCGCCCGGCCGTTGAGGCCATCCTCCTTCTCGGTGGTGAAGCACCAGTCGGTCCGCGGATTGTTGATGCAATAGAGATAGCCGACCGGGATATGAATCCAGTGGTAGTTGTCACTGCCTCCGGCCTCGAGGAGCAGAACGCGGTTGCCGCGATCTTCCGAGAGCCGGTTGGCGACGACGCAGCCTGCACTGCCCGCACCCACGACGATATAATCGAAACGATCCATGTCGAACTCCATGAGGAACCCGTCCCGCGGTTCGGTCGCCGCAGGCCAGTGTACCCGATCTTCGATAGTGTGGCGTCGGCGCAGATGCCGACTTCCCTTACGTGAGCTTCCGGCAACTCTTCACAAGCGATGCGAGCGATTTCCGGCAGCTATCTGAAAGTTAACTTATATATCACGCCGCGCGATGCGGCCCGGCGTGAGCTATGCTTCCCGCCTAAAAGCCGAGCTTCTTTCCGAGACGCGAGGCGTAGAACTCGCCGACGATGCCGCGACGGAACAACAGCACGCAGACCATGAACACCACGCCGGTAATGATCGTCACCGGGAAATCGGAGGTCGCGAGGTAGTTCTGCAGGGTCACCACCAGGCCGGCACCGACGATCGGGCCGATCAGGGTGCCGATGCCGCCGAGCAGCGTCATCAGGATCACCTCGCCCGACATCTGCCAGCCGACATCCGTCAGTGTGGCGAACTGGAACACCAGTGCCTTGATCCCGCCGGCAAGGCCGGCCAGCGCTGCCGACATCACGAAGGCGCCGAGCTTGTAGCGTCCGACCGAATAGCCGAGCGAAATTGCGCGAGCCTCGTTTTCCCGGATCGACTTCAGGATCATGCCGAATGGCGAGTTGATAAAGCGCCAGATGATCGCGATGCCTATGACGAACACGGCGAGCACGAAATAGTACATGTTGCTGGTATCGCCGAGATCGATGAAGCCGAAGAGATGGCCGCGCGGAACCGACTGGATACCGTCCTCCCCATGGGTAAACTCCGCCTGCAGGCAGAAGAAGTAGAACATCTGCCCGAGCGCCAGCGTGATCATCGAGAAGTAGATGCCCTGACGGCGGATGGCGAAGAAGCCGACGACCACGCCGAGCAGCGCTGCCCCGACGACCCCGACGAGAATGCCGAGTTCCGGGTTGAGCCCCCACTCCTTCACCGCATGGGCGGTGAAGTAGGCCGCGCCGCCGAAGAAGGTGGCATGGCCGAAGGACAAGAGACCGGTATAGCCGAGCAGCAGGTTGAAGGCGCAGGCAAACAGCGCGAAGCACAGAAGCTTCATCAGGAAGATCGGGTAGAAGAACAGCGGCGCCGCGATCAGGCAGGCCACTGCCGCAATGAGCAGGCCGACCTGGATCGATCCGCCCTTGCGTTCGGTTTTTACGGTTGCAGTCATTTTTCCAGAAAGCTCCACCATCTCACGCATCCCGCCCAAAGAGGCCAGCCGGCCGCAGCAGCAACACAATCGCCATGATCACGAAGATCACGATGTTGGACGCCTCGGGATAGAAGACCTTGGTCAGGCCTTCGGCGATACCGAGCATATAGCCGGTCACGATTGCCCCCATGATCGACCCCATACCGCCGACCACGACCACCGCGAAGACGACGATGATCAGGTTCGTGCCCATCAGTGGCGAGACCTGGTAGATCGGCGCCGCCAGGACGCCCGCGAACGCCGCCAGTCCGGCGCCGAGCGCATAGGTGAGCGTCAGCAGCAATGGCACGTTGATACCGAAGGCCTGGACGAGCACCGGGTTTTCGGTCGCGGCACGCAGATAGGAACCAAGCTTGGTCTTCTCGATCAGCAGCCAGGTACCGAGGCATGCGAGCAGCGACACCACGACCACCCAGCCGCGATAGTTGGGCAAGAACATGAAGCCGAGATTGGTGCCACCGGCAAGCAGCGGCGGCGTCGCATAGGGCTGGCCGGAAGCGCCGTAGAGGTAGCGGAACGTCCCCTCGATCGTCAGCGCCAGGCCGAAGGTGAACAGCAGGCCATAGAGATGGTCGAGCTTGTACAGCCGGCTGAGCATGGTGCGCTCGATCACCGCGCCGAAAATGCCGACGATAACCGGGGCGAGGATCAGCGCCAGCCAGTAGCCGATGCCGAAATATTGCAGCAGCAGATAGGCGACGAAGGCGCCGAGCATATACTGCGCCCCGTGTGCGAAGTTGATGACCCTGAGCAGGCCGAAAATGACCGCAAGCCCGAGGCTCAGCAGCGCATAGAAGGAACCGTTGATCAGGCCGATCAGCAACTGGCCGAACAGCGCCTGGACGGGAACACCTAAAATCATGGTCATGGCGCGCTCAGACCCCCAGTACTTTGTGAAGCATCGGCATCTGATCGGGGAGTTCCGCGACCGGGAAATCCGCCACCATCTGGCCGTGGTCCATCAGATAGAAACGATCGGCGACCTTGCTGGCGAAGCGGAAGTTCTGTTCGACCAGCACGACGGTCATGCCGCGCTCCTTGAGTTTCTTCAGCACGTCGCCGATGCGCTGGACGATCACCGGGGCAAGGCCTTCGGTCGGCTCGTCGAGCAGCAGCATCTTCACGCCGGTACGCAGGATGCGGGCCATCGCCAGCATCTGCTGCTCGCCGCCGGACAGCTTGGTACCGGGGCTGGTGCGGCGTTCGAGCAAGTTCGGAAACAGTTCGTAGATCTCGTCGAGCGACATGCCGCCCTTGGCGACCGTCGGCGGCAGCAGCAGGTTTTCCTCGACCGTCAGCGTAGCGAAGATGCCGCGTTCTTCCGGCACGAAGCCGATACCGGCATGTGCCGTCTTGTGCAGCGGCACCTTCATCATGTCCCTGCCGTCGAAGGTGATTTCGCCCTTGCGCTCGCGCAGGATGCCGACGATGGTGCGCAGCGTCGTCGATTTGCCGACGCCGTTGCGACCGAGGATGGTGATGGTTTCGCCTTCGTGGACCGTCATGTCGACGCCATGAAGCACGTGGCTTTCGCCATACCAGGCATTGAGGTTGCTCACCTGAAGCAGTGGTTTCATCTCAGGCCTCCTCCGTACCCATATAGGCGACCCGCACCTGCTCATTCTGGCTGACGGTGGCGTAGTCGCCCTCGGCAAGGATCTCACCGCGCTGCAGCACGGTCACGTGATGGCAGATGTCGGCGACCACGTTGAGATTGTGCTCGACCATCAGCACCGCCCGGTCCTTGCCGAGTTCGGTGATGAGTTTGGCGATGACGCCGACGTCTTCCTGGCCCATGCCGGCCATCGGCTCATCGAGCAGCAGGACTTTGGGGTCGAGCGCCAAGGTAGTGGCGATCTCGAGCGCACGCTTTCGGCCGTAGGAGAGATCGGCTGCCTGCGCGTTGCGCCACGTCTGCAGCCCGACGGTCTCGATCAGTTCGTCCGCCCGGGCATTGAGGCGGTTGAGCGACGACATCGGCTTCCAGAACTGCGTCGCCAGATTGTTGGGACGCTGCAGGGCGACGCGGACGTTCTCCAGCACGGTCAGGTGCGGGAACACTGCGGAAATCTGGAACGAACGCACCAGTCCCATGCGCGCCACCCTGTCGGGCGCCGTCCTGGTAATGTCGCTGCCGAGCAGCGTGATCGACCCGTGGGTAGGTTGCAGGAACTTGGTCAGCAGGTTGAAGACGGTGGTCTTTCCGGCGCCGTTCGGGCCGATCAGCGCATGGACCTGCGCATGATGGACGTCAAGATTGACATCCTTGACCGCGGTGAAGGCGCCGAAATCCCGCCGGAGACCGCGGGCGGATAAAACCACCCGCGACTCCTGCCGCGCCTGACTGTCAGACATAGCCATAACAGGGTTCCGCAGGCTTACTGCGTCACCAGATCACAGCCGCTTTTGGCCGGATCGAGAAAGGCGTCCTTGCCCGGAATGGTCGCGAGAACCTTGAAGTAGTCCCAGGCGACATCGCTCTCGCCCGGCTTCTTCACTTCCAGCAGGTACATGTCATGGATCATGCGACCGTTCGCGGCAACGGTGCCGTTCTGCGCGAAGACGTCGTTGACAGGCATTTCGTGCAGTGCCTTGGAAACCGCATCGGCATCATCGGTGCCGGCCTTGTCGATCGCCTTGAGGTACTGGGTGACGGCCGAGTAGGTGCCGGCATGAACCATGTTCGGCATGCGGCCGGTGCGCTCGAAGAAGCGCTGGCCGAACTTGGCCGACTCCTCGTCGCGGTTCCAGTAGAAGCCCTCGGTGAGCGTCAAGCCCTGCGCAGCCTCGAGGCCGAGGCCGTAGACTTCCGCCAGCGTGAAGAGCAGCGCGGCGAGGCGCTGGCCGCCGGCAACGATGCCGAACTCAGCCGCCTGCTTGATGGCGTTCGAGGTGTCGAGGCCGGCATTGGCAAGGCCGATAACCTTCGCGCCGGAGGACTGCGCCTGCAGCAGGAACGAGGAATAGTCGGTGGTGGCGAGCGGGTGACGGACCGCACCGGCAACCGAGCCGCCGCTTTCCTTGACGAAGTTGGAGGTGTTTTCCTCGAGAGAGTAGCCGAAGGCATAATCGGCGGTCAGGAAGAACCAGCTGTCGCCGCCCTGCTTCACCAGCGCGCCGCCGGTGCCGACTGCCAGCGAGTGGGTGTCGTAGGCCCAGTGGAAGCCGTAGGGGCTGCACTGCTTGCCGGTGAGTTCGGTGGTCGCCGCACCGGTGTTGATGGTGATCTTCTTCTTTTCCTTCGACAGCGCCTGTACAGCCAGGCCGACCGACGAGGACGTCAGTTCCATGATGCTGTCGACCTGCTCGGTGTCGTACCACTGGCGGGCGATGTTGGAAGCGATATCGGCTTTGTTCTGATGGTCGGCGGTGATGACTTCGACCTCCGCACCGGCAGCCTTGCCGCCGTAGTCCTCGACTGCCATCCGGGCCGCTTCGTAGGACCACTTGCCGCCGAAGTCGGCATAGACGCCGGACTGGTCGTTGAGAATACCGATCTTGACCTTGCCATCGGATACGTCCGCAAGAGCGGCGGTGCTGCTCGCCAGCAAGATTGCCATGGACGCAATGAGATTCGTTTTCATGCTTTTCTCCTCCCAGAGATCGCAGATTGCAGATCTGTACAAAAACAAGCCGATCGCTCTCCCCACGACCTAACCTGCGCCGTAGTTTCGCGAATTGCACCGTTGACGCAAGGGGCTTCCGGAACTAATTCCAAACAGGGTCTGTTCATTTTTGAACAGGGAGGACACGGTGAACGCGAATCAACACTTTACCTGGGACGACCTGATGTACTTCCTGGCGGTTGCCAGGACCGGACAGCTGTCAACTGCGGCGCGCCAGTTGCGCACCAGTCACGCCACGGTTTCCCGCCGCATCGACCGGCTCGAATTCGCGCTCAAGGTGAAACTGTTCGAACGCAACCCGCGTGGCTACGTGCTGACCGCGATCGGCCAGAGGTTCATCGAAACCGCCGAGAAGATCGAATCGGAGACAGAAAAACTGCAGGCCGACATCGCCGGCGGCGCCAACGCCCAGCGCGGTGTCATCCGCATCAGCGCCCCGGAGGGGTTCGCCAACTTCTTCCTCACTCATAATCTCGGCCAGTTCGCAGCGGCCTTTCCCAATCTCTCGCTCGAACTGGTGACGATCCAGCAGATCATGGCGCTTTCGCGCAAGGAAGCGGATGTCGCCGTGGCGCTCGACCCGCCGAAGGGCGGCCCCTACTTCTGCGAGAAGATCTCCGACTACAGCCTGCACGTTTACGGATCGCGGCGTTATCTCCGCCAGCACGGCCCGGTCAGCAGCCGCGACGACCTGCTGCGCCATCCGTTCATAGGCTATATCGAGGACATGATCTTCGCACCGGGGCTCGATTATCTCGGCGACGTCCATCCGGGGATCAAGGCCCGCTACCAGAGTTCGAGCATCTTCGCGCAGCTGACGGCCACGCGAAACGATCTCGGGCTTTGCGTCCTGCCGCATTTCGTCGCCAAACAGCATCCGGAGCTGGAAATCGTCCTCGCCGACCAAATCGAACTGCGCCGTCACTACTGGCTGATCTGCCATCACGACCTGCGCAACGTGCCGCGGGTGCGCACGGTGATCGACTTCCTGTTCAACATCGTCCGGTCGAACGTAGCATCCTTTCTCCTGGCCCTCGACGACAGCACCGTCAACGCGCCCGAGGGAGAAGCCGCATAGAGAAATGCCGCGCGAGACAGATCTCGCGCGGCATCCAGACCGAACCGGGAGGATCAGAGAGTGCCCTTGGCCATTTCTCCGGCGATGTGTTCGGCCTGACGAATGGCGAGCGTCACGATCGTGAGCGTCGGATTTTCCGCGGCCCCGGTGGTGAACTGGCTACCATCGGAGACGAACAGGTTCGCGATATCGTGGCTCTGCCCCCACTTGTTGACCACGCCATCCGCCGGCTTTTCGCTCATCCGGTTGGTGCCGAGGTTATGGGTCGAGGGATATGGCGGGGTCGGGAAGGTACGCGTCGCGCCCACGGCCTTGTAGAGCGCCTCGCCCTGGGCATAGGCGTGGTTCCTCATTGCCGTGTCGTTCGGATGGTCGGTGAACCAGACATCCGGGATCGGCATGCCATACTTGTCCTTCAGTTCCCCATGCAGCTTCACCGCATTCTGCTCCTGCGGCATGTCCTCGCCGACGATCCACATCCCGGCCATGTTGGCATAGTTGTCGAGCGCCGAGGTGAACGATCGACCCCAACCGCCGGGATCCAGGAAGGCCGCCATGAAGGGTATGCCAAGCGCCAGCGTTTCCAGCTCATAACCGCCGACGAAGCCACGGGACGGATCGTGACGCGCTTCGTCGCGGATGATCCCGGCCATCGTCGTGCCGCGATAAAAGTGGACCGGCTTTTCGAAGACGCCGTAGACCGAACCGGTGGTGTGGCGCATGTAGTTCTTGCCGACCTGCCCCGAAGAGTTCGCCAGCCCGTCGGGGAACATCGATGACGACGAATTCAGGAGCAGCCTCGGGCTTTCGATGGAGTTGCCGGCGACACAGACGATCCGGGCCTTCTGTTCCTGCAGATTGCCGTCCTTGTCGGCATAGACAACGCCGGTCACCTTACCGTTCTGATCGTGCTCGATCTTCACCACATGCGAATTGGGACGCACCTCGAGCTTGCCGGTCGCCTCGCCCTTCGGAATTTCGGTATAGAGCGTCGACCACTTGGCGCCCCATTTGCAACCCTGGAAACAGAACCCGGTTTGCTGGCAGCCCATCCGGTCGTCGCGATCCTTGGAATTGATCGCCATGTTACCGGTGTGGCACTCCTTGTAGCCAAGCTTGTCGGCGCCCGCCTTGAACACCTTGAAATTGTTGTTGCCCGGCAGGCCCTCGATGCCGTTGGTGCGGGTCACGCCCATCTTGTCCTCGGCCCTGGCGTAGTAAGGCTCGAGATCGGCGAGCGTAATCGGCCAGTCGAGAAGGTTGGCGCCTTCGACCTTGCCGTAGTTCGTGAGGGTCTTGAACTCGTGCTCCTGAAACCGCAGCGAAGCGCCGGCCCAGTGCGTCGTCGTGCCGCCGACCGCCTTCACGATCCACGCGGGCAGGTTGGGGAAGTCCTTCGCCACCCGCCATCCGCCGCCCGTGGTGCGGTGATCGAGCCAGGCGAGCTGGGCAAAGCTGTCCCACTCGTCGTTGATGAAATCCTCGTATTCGATGCGGTTGCCGGCTTCGAGAATGACGACGTCGACGCCTTTCTGCGCGAGTTCGTTGCCCAGCGTTCCGCCGCCGGCGCCGGAACCGATGATGACGACCACGTTGTCGTCCTTGAGATCATAAGGGGCTGCCATGCTTTCCTCCCGGAATTGGATAGATCACAACCTCGCGGCCACGCGTCCCTCCTGCGCGACCGAGGCCACCATCAAAGCCACTCGATGTCGTCGAAGCCGCGCTCGATATAACCGCCCTTGGAATAGGACTCGCCCTCGTAGCCAAAGATCGGCCAGAGATCCTTCTGGTTATAGAGACTGACGACGAGGTCGCCCCTGACCGCCTGGAAGAACGGCGTCGCCTCGATGTCGCGTAAGAGCGCGACCCGATCATCCTCCCAGCCGAGGCCGCGATAGCCTCCGGAGCCTGCGCGCTTGTCGAGATCGGCCACTCCGGCCTCGATGAGTTCCTTGTGGGACGCATCCGTGCCCGCCTTGGCGTCCTGCCCCTTCACCGCAATCGCATAGAAGCGATCGGCAAGCTGGTCATGCGGATAGATGTCGCGGGCCATGACGATCAGGGTCGCCATGGTATCGGGCTTGAGTGCCGTCGTTTCGAGCCCCCAGGCATATTGCGGACAGAGCACCGCATTGCCGCTGACGACAAGCAGCGCGCCCGCCGCTCCCCGCTTCAAGAGTTCGCGCCGCGACAGGCCTGCCGACCGACCGCCAGCATTCCGTTCGAATATCGTGACCATCGTCTTCTCCTCCCAGTCAGACACACACGCATTTTCCCGCGGATGCCGCCCTCCCCGGCGGCATCCACGAAACCGTTATTTGAAACGCCCGTGGCGCTGCAGCACCTCGATCTTGTAGCCATCCGGATCGGTGACGAAGAAGAAGCGTGCAAACAACACGCCATCGCGATTGAATTCGACGATCTTGTTGGGGTTCAGCCCGAGGTCCGTGAAGCGCTGATGTTCGGCGTCGAGATCCGTCACCGAGAAGGCGAGATGGCCATAGCCGTCGCCCATGACATAGGGCTCGCTCCGGCCCTTGTTGATCGTCAGTTCCAGCTCGAACTCGGTTTCGGCATTGCTGAGGTAAACGAGGGTGAAGGTTTCGAAATCGTAGCGGTTGGCAACCTCTAATCCGAAAGCCTGCCGATAGAAATCCAGGGACCGCTGCTCTTCGAACACGCGGATCATGGAATGAATAGCCTTTGCCAAGTTCAAGCTCCTGTAGTCATGCGGGAATCTGTTCAATATCCGGACTTTGCTCCTGCCTGTCCGGGAGGGGGTAGCAGCCCGTTACCACAGGTCAAAAATCGTCCCCGGGGCGGAGTGCTGCAGGCGCCGCTTGTAAACGGAAAGCTGAAATTGACCAACCGCAGAACACTCCGCATAATGTTGCAAAACAACAGACTAGGGAGGCATACGCATGTGTGAAGTCTTCGCCGGACAGGATCCTGAACGCTATCGCCCGGTCAACCGTTCGGTCCGCATCGGCGGTCATTCGACGAGCATCCAGATCGAGGCCGCTTTCTGGGATCTCCTCGACGAAATTGCCTCCAGCCAGGGCATGACGACGTCGCGCTTTCTTTCGACGCTCTATGACGAAGCACTGGAACGCAATGGCAGCGTGCCGAACTTCGCGTCACTGCTGCGGACGAGCTGTCTCATCCATCTGATGGGTGGGGGACGCACGACCGAGGATCGCCAGCGGATGCCTGTTGCCGCCGAGTAATCGGCCAGACTGCCAATTCCTCCAGCACTATCCGGCCAGCGCCTGAGCCTCTTCCAGATTGACGATCGCCTTCAGCGGCAGATGGTCGGAAGCGACACGCGCGAGCGGCGTATCGTGGGCCTGGATCGAGGAAAGCAGGCCGCGCCGGTTGGCGATGATCCGGTCGAGCGCAAGCAGCGGCAATCCGGAGGGAAAACTCGGCACCGCAGGCGGCAGCGGCCCGAAGGCGGGATGCAGGGTATTCAGCGACGACCGGGTGCCAAGGCGCCACTCGTTGAGGTCGCCGAGCAGCAGCGTCGGCCGCTCGTCGCGCTTGTTCATCAGGTCGACGATCATCCGCGCCTGCTGCGCGCGCGAACGGCGAAGCAGCCCCAGATGGGCAGCGATGATTCGAAGTTCGACGCCATCGTCCAGATCGATTTCGGCAACGAGCGCGCCGCGGGGCTCCAGTCCCGGCAGGTTGATCTGGTGGACATCGCGCACCATGCCCTGACGAAACAGCACGACATTGCCGTGCCAGCCATGGGCGGCCTTGGCGAGGCCAGTCACCGGAACAGGCACGAGGCCGGTCTCACGCTCCAGCCGCGGCAGGTCCAGCAGACCGTCGCGCTCGCCGAAGCGCTTGTCCACTTCCTGCAGCGCGATCACGTCGGCGCCGATTTCGTGGATGACGCGGCTGATACGGTCGGGATCGAAACGCCCGTCCACGCCCACGCATTTGTGCACGTTGTAGGAGGCAACAAGCATGCCCGGACCGGCATGACGATCAAACGGCCTTGCTTCATCCGGCCGTTTCTTGCGGTTCTTCAGCGAATTGAAGATGCTTGCCGAAAGACTGCCCGTACCCGGAAGCCGGTCTTTCATTTTCAAAGAGTGCTTTGCCAATGCCATTCCTCGTCACCAAGGCCTTCTTTTTTTGCCGCCACCCTTGTCACAAATAGGGCGAACCGAGCCAAAATGCACGGTTCAACAGACGCACGGCAAACGGTTTTTGGCGGAGACTTGCGAGCGTCACCAGCGTCGCGTCCTGCATCGCAGCCTGCACCCGCTTTTCAATCTCCTCGGCGAAATCGCGATCCACGACCTCGAGGTCGATCTCGAAATTAAGGCGCAACGAACGCGGATCAAGGTTGGACGAACCGATATAACTCCAGCGGCCGTCAATCGTCATCAGCTTCGAGTGATTGAAGGGACCAGCCGCCCGCCAGATGCGGCAATAATTGTCCACCACCTGATCGAACTGGGACGTCATCGCCCGATCGACCAGGACCAGGTTATTGGCCGAGGGGACGACGATATCGACCTGCACTCCCCTTCTGGCAGCGGTCACCAGCGCCGTGATCAGTTCGCGGTCGGGGAGAAAATAGGGTGACATGATACGGATCGTATCCCGGGCGACGGAAAAGGCCCCCATCAGCATCTTGTGATTGGTCTCGACGCTGCGGTCCGGGCCGGAAGACACCGCGCGCATGAAGATCGGGGCACCGGCGCCCGAGGGCGGAAGATCGATCCGCCAGTCGGGCCCCGACAGCGTCTCCCCGGTGGTGAAGCGCCAGTCTTCGGCAGCGACGGTAAAAAGGTCGGCGACGACAGGGCCACTGACGCAGAAATGGGTATCGTGCGCCATGTCCGATCCGGCGAACTCCTTGGTGAACCCCATGCGGATGTTCATCCCGCCGGTGAACGCAATGGTGCCGTCGACCACGAGGATCTTGCGGTGGGTGCGGAGGTTCGCATAGGGCAGGCGCAGCCCCATGATAACGTTGCCATTGAAGACATCGACGGTCACGCCGCCACCCTTGAGATGGCCCATGATGCTCGGCACGGAATAGCGCGCGCCGACGGCATCGATCAGCACCCGGACGCTGACGCCGCGCTCGACCGCAGCGATCAGCGCATCGGCGATCCTCAATCCGATCGCGTCCCGGTCAAAGATGTAGGTTTCCAGCAGGATGCTTCGGCGCGCACCGGCTATGGCGACCAGCATCGCGGCATAGGCCTCGTCGCCAGTTTCAAGAATCTGGATCTTGTTTCCGGACATCATCGGTCGCCGCGCCACCCGGTCGCCGAGCGTTTTCATCGCACCGAAGCGGGCCCCGAACCGGTTTTCCACCGCGTCCTTGCCGACCGTGAAACCGACGAGATGCCCGAACGCCACGCCTTCGAGCAGAGCGCGCTGCGACGCGATGGTGGCCCGGCGCATGCGGTTGACCCCGGCGAGCGCATAGAGCAGCGCACCGACCAGCGGCGACAGCAGGATGACGCCGACCCAGCCGATTGCCGAGCGCACCTCCTGCTTGGTCATGGCCGCGTGAATTGCCGCAATCGCACCGAAGACGACAGACAAGACGGCAAGGATGTGCGGCCAATAGGTCCGGATCAGGTCGAGCATGCCGCGGAGTATATCCATACACCTGCGGGATGTTCAATCTGCCTGCAAATACGCCGGGTTACCGTCAGCCCTATCCGGGAAGACGTGGCAGGAACGAAAACGGAAAAAGCCGCGGGCAAGCCCGCGGCTTTTCGTATCTGGGTCATTGCCGGCAGGTAGCGGTCAGGCCGCCTGCTGGGTCTCCTCGTCGGCTGCGCCCTTGTTGCGGCTCGTGCGCCAGTCGCCGAGAAACAGCAGGATCGGCGCGGCGATGAACACCGACGACGAGGCCGCGATGACGATGCCGAACACCATCGGAATGGCGAAGCTTTCGACGGCACTGCCGCCCCAGATCGCCATCGGCAGCATCGCGAGGAACGCAGTGACCGAGGTATAGAGGCTTCGCGCCAGCGTTTCGTTGATCGACAGGTCGATCAGTTCGCGCAGCGGCATCTTCTTGTAGAGCCGCATGTTTTCACGCATGCGGTCATAGACGACGACCTTGTCGTTGACGGAGTAGCCGACCAGCGTCAGCAGCGCCGCGATTGCCGTCAGGTTGAAGTCGAGCCCGGTGAGCGCGAAGAAGCCGACCGTCTTCGTGACGTCGAGAATCAGGGTCACGATCGCGCCGACGGCGAATGGCCACTCGAACCGCGCCCAGATGTAGACCAGCATCGCAAGGCTCGCCAGCACGACCGAGAGCACGCCGGCCGTCGCAAGTTCGCCACTGACCTTAGGCCCGACGACTTCCGTGCGTTCGACCTTGGAGGTCGGGTCGATCTTCACCACTTCGGCCTTCAGCTTCTCGACCGCAACGGTCTGAGCTTCCTCGCCGCCAGCCTGCCGTTCGACGCGGATCAGGACGTGATGATCATCGCCGAATTCCTGCAGCGTCACTTCGCCGAGGCCCAGGCCATCGAGGCCGGAGCGGAACTTGGCAAGATCGGCCGGCTGCTCGGTGACCACCTCGAGCTGGATACCGCCGCGGAAGTCGACGCCATAGTTCAGGCCGGGCTTGATGAAGAGAATGACCGAGGCCAGCGACAGCAAGAGCGAAATGCCGATGCCGACAAAGCGCGCGTTCATGAAGTTGATCTTCGTACCGTCCGGGATGAGACGCACGGGGAAGAGCGGCTTGATGTTGATCGTCTTCATCTTGTTGCGGCGAGCGATGTACATCATCAGCACGCGCACGATCGAAACGGCGGTGAACATCGAGATCGCGATGCCGAGACCCATGGTCACGGCAAAGCCACGGACCGGACCGGTACCGAAGTAGAAGAGCAGCACGGTAGCGATAAGCGCCGTGACGTTACTGTCGACGATGGTCGAATAGGCCTTGCTGAAGCCCGCATCGATCGCAGCAAATGCGCTGCGGCCCTTCCGGGTTTCCTCTCGGATACGCTCGTTGATGAGGACGTTCGCATCGACCGCCAGGCCGATGCCGAGGACGATACCGGCGATGCCGGGCAGCGTCAGTGTCGCTCCGATGATCGAAAGACCGGCAAAGGTCAGGATGACGTTGAGGGTAAGCGCCAGGTTGGCGAGCAAGCCCCAGGCGCCGTAGAGCACGAACATGAAGATGAACACGAGCGCGAAGCCGGCAAGACCGGTATAGATGCCCATCTCGATGGCATCACTGCCGAGGTCGGCGCCGACGGTGCGTTCCTCGATAACTGTCAGCTTCGCAGGCAGGGCGCCGGCGCGCAGCAGCGCGGAGAGATAGGTCGCGCTCTGTGCCGTGAAGTTACCGGAGATCTGGCCCGCACCACCGGTGATCGGCTCGCGGATGACCGGCGCACTCAGAACCTTGCCGTCGAGGACGATCGCGAAGGGGCGGCCGACATTGGCGCGGGTAATTTCAGCGAAACGCATCGCACCGGCATTGTCGAAGCGGAAGGAAACGACCGGTTCGTTGGTGTTCGGATCGAAGCCGACCCGGGCATCGGCGAGACGGTCGCCGGCCAGTTCGACGCGGTCGACCACCGGATAGGACTGACCTTCCTCATCCTTCAGAACGGTCACGCCACGTTCGTTCGGGTCGTTGGCGACCATGTGGAAGGTCATCTTGGCGGTCGAACCGAGCAGTTCGCGCAGACGCGACGGATCCTGGGTACCGGGGAGCTGGACGAGAACACGGTTTCCACCGACACGCTGGATCGTCGGTTCGGCAACGCCGACCTGGTCGACACGCTGGCGGATGATCTCGAGGCTCTGCTCGACTGCGGCGCTGACGTGGCTGTCGAGACCTGCCGCGGTGTAGGAGACGGTAATGGCGTTGTCACCGGTCGGCACAACGCTCAGGTCGCCCTGCCCTGCCGAGAGCCCGAAGCTGATCGGATTGGCGAGCTTGGACAACTGCTCGATTGCGGCGCTGCGCTGGGCCGGATCGGCCAGCGTGATGACGAGGCTGTCCCGGACCTTCTGGACCGAGGTTGCGCGGATGTTGTTCTCGCGCAGAACACGGCGCGCGTCCTGCATCAGCGACTGCAGCCGCTCGCGAACGAGGTCGCTGCTGTCGACTTCCAGAACGAGGTGCGAACCACCGCGAAGGTCGAGGCCCAGGGAGACGTGGTTCTTCGGCATCCACGACGGCAGCCGTTCGAGCGTCGAGGGGCTGAGAACGTTGGGCAGTGCGACCAACATCCCGATGAAAATAATGATGGCATAAAGCGCCACGAGCCAGGGTGACGTTCGCATATCGATTGATCCTTGGAGGGGACACCCCTGCAACCGGGTCTCGTACCGGGCGGGTATCGTTAATTCGAAAGAGAATTCATGCGCCTGAGAAGGCGATCAGACGGAGGCGTACGGCGGAGCACGCGCCAGGAAACCCAGCGGAGCCTGGGCTTCGAACGAATATGGCCGCGCGTCGTCCCCATGGACGAAACCGGACTGATGCAGCTCGAACGGCCGGAACGCCGGGAGTGCTCCGGCAAAATTGTCCCAATAGTTCTTCGAAAGATCGCGATGGTCGGCGGCCACGATTGCACGGATGGTATCGCGTGTGACGAGCGTCGCCGGGCTCTCGGACTTGCCCGAGGCCGCGAGTGCCGAAGACGGCTGGGTGCGCGGGAACTGGATTTCGCCGAACGAAAGGCCGAGCAGAGCGAGGAAAGCGAGAACGAACGCGCCCAGAACCCCGGCGCGAACGCGCCGGTTTTCGAAGTTGCCACCTGCAGGGCATGTCGCAGATCGTCTCAAGGGCGGTCTTTCTTTCGCGTGATCAGGCAATTTCTGCCTTCGGACGAGTTTCCTCCTCCACAGCGGCAGCTTGTAGCGGTGCCTGATCTTCCTGCGCTTCTTCGGCAGTTTCATATTCCGCATCGCGAAGGTGGTCAACCATGCCGCGGGCAATCTCACGTTTACTCATTATAACGGAATTGGCACCGAGCTGCACGAGATGATCGACTTCTGCGTCCGAATGCGCGCGGGCAATGATCCGGATTTGCGGATTTGCGGTGCGGGCCTGATGCACGACCTGTCCCGCTTCGAAGGCGTTCGGAATGGCGACGACCAGATTTCGTGCCCCCGGCACGTTCGCCAGCCGCAGCACTTCCGGAGACGCTGCATTGCCGAAGATGACCTCGATGCCCTGCTGGCGCATTTCTCCGAGGCGCTTGTCGGTGTCGTCAATGACGAGGAAAGGCGATTGCGTTTCCGTCAGGTGTTCGCGGACCAGGTTCCCGACCCGTCCGCAACCGACGAGGATGATGTGCCCGGACTGGCTCGTCGGCTTGTTGAAATCCTCTTCCTCCTCCCCCGCAACTGCTGCGGGTGCCTCTGCTTCCGCCGGCGCACAGGCGCCGGCCTGAACATCGCGGACAAGGCCCTCGGCGTTCATCCCTGCAGCGGCCACGGTCTCCGCCGCCTCGGAGGTGACGACCGCGCTCTCGCTCACTTCCACTGCAGGTGCAACTACGGCCGGCATGCGTCCGGTGGCGCGGAGGATCCTTGCTTCCAGCGCGGGCTTGATCCGATCACAGACAAGGAACATCAACGGGTTGAGAATGATCGAGATGATCGCACCGGCGAGGATCAGATCACGCCCCTCCTCCGGCAGCAGATTGAGACCGACGCCGAGTTCGGCGAGGATGAAGGAAAACTCGCCGATCTGCGCAAGGCTGGCTGAAATCGTCAACGCAGTACCGGTCGGCTTCTTGAACAGAAGCACGATCAGGAAGGCGGCGATCGACTTGCCGATGACGATGATGAAGATGGTCGCCAGGATCGGCAGCGGATTTTCCACCAGGCTCATCGGATCGAAGAGCATGCCGACGGAGACGAAGAACAGAACCGCAAAGGCATCGCGCAAAGGCAGGCTCTCCTGCGCGGCGCGATGGCTGAGCTCGCTTTCCGACAGGATCATACCCGCGAAGAAGGCACCGAGCGCCAGCGACACGCCGAACAACTTGGCCGCGCCGAAGGCGACACCAAGCGCGATGGCAAGCACGCCAAGCCGGAACAGTTCGCGCGAACCGGTATGGGCGATGCGATGCAGGATCCACGGAATGACCCGGCGGCCGAAGACCAGCATCAAGCCGACGAAGGCTGCAACCTTGAGGATGGTAACGCCGATGATGACGGTGTAGCCGAGT
Organism: Pseudomonadota bacterium; assembly: GCA_023399465.1. Classification (GTDB taxonomy): domain Bacteria; phylum Pseudomonadota; class Alphaproteobacteria; order Rhizobiales; family Rhizobiaceae; genus Ferirhizobium. The sequence continues at coordinate 2,682 of JAEWPB010000002.1, read as the reverse complement.
TCGAGGTCGAACAGGCGGCTGACGGTCGCGACCATCGGATCGACATTCTCGGTGCCGCCGCTGGCAAGGCTGGCAGCGGCGGGAATGAGCACGAGCGCCAGCACCATCGCCAGATCCTCGACGATCAGCCAGCCGACAGCGATCCGCCCGCGCTCGGTTTCCACCAGGCGGCGCTCCTGCAGCGCCTTCAGCAGCACGACCGTCGAGGCGACCGAGAGGGCAAGGCCGAAGACCAGGCTGCCCCCATGCGACCAGCCCATCGCCATGCCGAGGCCCCAGCCGAGAAACGTCGCAAACCCGATCTGCACGACGGCGCCCGGAACCGCGATGCCGCGTACCGACAATAGGTCCTTGAGCGAGAAATGCAGGCCAACGCCGAACATCAGCAGGATGACGCCGATTTCCGCCAGCTCCGGAACCAGGTTCTGGTCGGCAACGTAGCCCGGCGTATAGGGCCCGACGAGAATGCCGGCGACCAGATAGCCGACGAGTGGCGGCATCTTGAAGCGATTGGCGATAGCGCCGAAGAAAAATGCCAACACGAGGCCCATGACGATCGTTGAAATCAGGGGCATGTCGTGGTGCATACACGTGTCTCCGGCTTCTGGAAAAATTTTTGAAAACGTGCCATATATGGCCGATGTTGACCAATATGGGCATCCTCGAAATATGCGTCAAGACGACAACTGCATGAAATTTGCACCGGATTTGTGCCGGGCCGCGCGGGCGCTTCTCGACTGGACTCAAGGGGATCTCGCCGAGCGGGCACAGGTGTCGCGCAGCACGATCCGCGACTTCGAAGGCAAGCGCCACGACATTCATCGTTCCACCGCGACACAACTGCGCATTGCATTCGAGACCGCCGGTGTCTCATTCATCGAGATGGAGGGCATCGGGCCGGGCGTCTGTATCCGCCAACTCGAGGGGAAAGCAGGAACCTGACGACAACAACCGCCAGCGCCCGCGTCGCCGGGCACGGGGAAAAGGCAAAGGCAAAGGCAAAGGCAAGGAGGGTACGGGGGCCAGTATTACGTTCGGACGGATGACGGATACAAAGTCATCCCCGTTTAGCGCATGTTTTTCGTTCGCATACATAACCGTTTTGTTATGTAAAATCTCATTTTTATCATTTTACACCCAAGTTTTGGCATGACAATTTCAATTATCTAGGGAACTTGGAGAGGAGCCGGGTCCTGCGGACCAGGCAAAGGGGAGGAACCATGAAGAAGCTTGTACTGGCCGCCGTTGCGGTCATGGCACTCGGCAGTGCCGCTTATGCCGACACCATCAAGGTGGGCGTCATCGGCCCGTTCTCCGGGCCTTTCGCCCTGCAGGGTAAGAATTTCAAGGCCGGCATCGACGCCTACATGGCGCTCAACGGCAACAAGGTCGGCGACCACGAGGTCGAAGTCATCTACCGAGACGTGCCGCAGGCCGATCCCGCCCAGTCCAAGGCGCTGGCGCAGGAACTGGTCGTCAAGGAAGGCGTGCAGTATCTCGCCGGCTTTTATTTCACCCCCGATGCGATGGCCGCCACGCCCCTCCTGGAACAGGCCAACGTGCCGATGGTCATCATGAACGCCGCTACCTCGGCGATCGTGACCAAGAGCCCTTACGTCGTCCGCACCTCGTTCACGACCTGGCAGACATCGACGCCGATCGCCCAGGTCGCACGCGACAAGGGCATCGGCAAGGTCATCTCGGTCGTCAGCGACTACGGTCCGGGCATCGATGCCGAGAACGCCTTCAAGGCCGCCTTCGAGAAGGCCGGCGGTTCGGTCGTCGAGACGATCCGCATGCCGCTCTCGACCAACGACTTCAGCCCGATCATGCAGCGCGTCAAGGATTCCGGCGCCGAAGCCGTCTTCGCCTTCCTGCCGTCCGGCCCGACGACGCTCGGCTTCGTCAAGTCCTACAATGAAAACGGCCTGAAGCAGGGCGGCATCCAGTTTTTCGCACCGGGAGACCTGACGCAGGAGTCCGACCTGCCGGCGCTCGGCGACGCCGCACTCGGCATCCTCACCACCTTCCACTATGCCATCAGCCACGACTCGCCCGAGAACAAGACCTTCGTCGAGGCAGCCGGAAAGGCGATCGGCAACCCCGCGGAACTGTCGTTCCCCTCGGTCGGTGCCTTCGACGGCATGCACGTCATCTACAAGATGATCGAGGCGACCGATGGCGCGCAAGACGCCGAGAAGGCGGTTGCAGCCGTCAAGGGCCTTGCCTGGCAAAGCCCGCGTGGCCCGGTCGTCATCGATCCGGAAAGCCGCCACATGACGCAGAACATCTATCTGCGCGAGGTCGTCAAGCAGGACGACGGCAGCTATGCCAACAAAGAAATCCAGACCTTCGAGAACCAGGGCGATCCCGGCCTCGCCGCCGTGAAGTAACTCGGGATTTGAACTTGCATGCCGGCAGCGGACCTCGTCCGCTTCCGGGCAGTTTTGGAAAGCATCTGCATGCAAACCGTACTCAGCGTCGCCGTGGATGCACTTGCCTATGGCATGGTGCTGTTCGTCATTTCGATCGGGCTGTCGGTCACCATGGGCCTGATGCGCGTGGTCAACCTCGCACACGGGGCCTTTGCCATGATCGGAGGCTACATCGCCTCCTATGCCGCCCGCGACCTGGGGCTCGGATATGCCGCCGCCGTGCTCATCGCGGTGGTCGGCACGGTGG
>JAEWPB010000128.1 GCA_023399465.1 Pseudomonadota bacterium | reverse complement strand
GTCTATCTTCTCGGCGGTCCTGCCGTTGAGGATGACTTTCGCGCCGTGACCGGCCAGCCCTCTCGCCAGCGCGAAGCCGATGCCCTGGCCGGATCCGGTGACGAGGGCGAGCCGGCCCTTCAGGCTGAAAAGTTCGGACATTTTCCGGGCGTCTCTACTCGCTCTGGCGGAAATTGCGGATCCGAGCGAACAGCACGGCCAGCACGATGGCGCCGCCGATGAAGGTGCCCTGCCAGAAGGCGTTGATGCCGAGCAGGCCGAGGCTGTTGCGGATCACCTCGATGAGGGCGGCGCCGATGATCGCGCCGAACGCGGTGCCGACGCCGCCGGCAAGATGCGCCCCGCCGATAACCGCCGCGGCAATCACCTGCAACTCCATGCCGGCGCCGATATTGGTCGTCACCGCGCCGAGCCAGCCGGTCTGGATAATGCCGGCGATGCCGGCCGACAGCGCCGAGATCATGTAGACTGCAACCTTGATTCTGCGCACGGGCACGCCGGTCAGCGTCGCCGCCTGCTCGTTGCCGCCGATCGCGAAGACATAGCGGCCGAAGCGCGTCCAGCGCAGGACGAAACCGGTGATGAGCGCCAGCACGACCATGTAGAGCACCGGATTGGCGATGCCGAAGAGCCAGGCGCCGCCGCCGAGCGCCAGAAGCTGCTCATGATCGGGGCCGAACTGGAAGACGACGGTGTTGTTCGAGGCGACCATCGCCAGGCTTCTTGCAATCGACAGCATGCCGAGGGTGACGACGAAGGGCGGGAAACCGAGATAGGCGATCAGCACGCCGTTGAAGGCGCCGATCGCCAGCGCACAGGCGATCGAGGCGGCAATGCCGACCTCGATGCTGTAACCGGCGTGCATGACGACGGCCAGCACCATGCTGCAGAGACAGAGAACGGAGCCGACCGAAAGGTCGATGCCGCCGGTGATGATCACCAGCGTCATGCCGAGCGCGATGATGGCGACGAAGGTGGTGTTGCGGGTGATGTTGTAGAGATTGGCCGAGGTGGCGAAGGAACTCGTCGCCAGCGACAGGAAGATGCAGGCGAGGATCACCGCCACCAGTACCCAGAATGTCTGGCTCGCAAGGATAGAGCCGATCCAGCCCTGCTGTTTCTGCTCGATCGTCTGGTCGAGGGCGGCCCCCATCGTCGCCCCTCCTTTTTCTGCTGCATCGGCAGGTGACATCGCTTACCCCCGTTCGATGGCTCCGGTGATCAGGCCCGTGACTTCTTCCGGGGAACTGGCCGAAATCTCCTTGTCGGCGACCTTGCGTCCGCGGCGCATGACGATCACGCGGTCGGCGACGGTGAAGACATCGGGCATGCGGTGGCTGATCAGCACGACGGCGATACCGCGGGCGCGCAGTTCGCGGATGAGGTTCAGGACCTCGGCGACCTGCCGCACCGAAATCGCGGCGGTTGGCTCGTCCATCAGCACGATCTTGGCCTCGGACAGCATGGTGCGGGCAATCGCTACCGCCTGGCGCTGGCCGCCCGACATCTGCTTGACGAGGTCACGAGGCCGGGTTTCGGATTTCAGTTCCCTGAATATCTCGCCGGCACGCCTGTACATCGTCTTGTAGTCGAGCACACGGAAGGGGCCGATGCCGCGCCGGATCTCACGTCCGAGAAAGACATTGGCGGCGGCGGTGAGATTGTTGCAGAGAGCCAGGTCCTGATAGACGATCTCTATGCCGTGCTGACGCGCTTCCACAGGGCGGTGCAGGACGATTTCTTCGCCGTCGAGCCGCATGCTGCCGTGGCTCGGCCTGAAATTGCCGGCGATCATCTTGACGAGGGTCGATTTGCCGGCGCCGTTGTCGCCCATCAGGCCGACGACCTCACTGGCATCAAGGACAAGCGAAACGTCGCTGACGGCCTGGATGGCACCGAAATGCTTCGAGATATTGGTGAGTTCGAGAACCGCCACCAGCCTTCTAGCCTCCCGAAAGGCTTGCGGCCCGGCCGCCCATGGCATCGGGCCTTGCGCCTTCGCTTGCCGGTCTCCTCCCATGCAAGCGGTTAGATCAATCTACGCAAAAGCAGCCGATACCGTCAATCAATAGACTGATAATATTCGGAAGCAGTTACAAAGCGCCGTTTTATAGTACAATTGCTTCCGACCACCTGAAATCGTGGCCACAACAGGGGCGGAGAGAGGGTCATGCTTATCCTTGTGACCGGTGCAACGGGCAAGGTCGGGCAGCATTTCATTGCCAGGCTGCTTGGCGAGCCACGCTTTGCCGATGCGCGGGTGCGGGCGCTGTGCCACAACCGCGTCTGCGAGGAAACAGATCGCGTCGAGGTGGTACGCGGGTCGATCGCCGATCGCGAAGCCGTTGCGGCGGCGCTGTCCGGCGTCACCCACGTCCTTTATCTCGCGACCTGCAAGGAAACGCCCGCCGAAATCATGGACGTGACCGTCAAGGGGCTCTTCTGGTTGCTGGAAGTGTTCCGCCAGAGCGCCACCGCCCGGCAGCTCATCCTGATCGGCGGCGATGCCGCGATAGGGCATTTCTTCTACGGCAGCGACAAGCCACTCACCGAGGACGCGCCCTATCGCGCCTATCCGGGATGCTACGCGTTGTCGAAGGTGCTGGAAGAAGTGATGGTGACGCAGTTCGGCATCCAGTACGACATCAATGTCTGCTGCCTGCGCGCGCCGTGGATCATGGCCAGGGACGACTTCAGGTTCAGCCTGTCGTTCGGCGATGATGTCTTCGGTGGCCCCGACTGGAAGACGATGGTGCCGGCCGAGGACGCGCGCCGCTATGCGGAAGACGGGACCGCGCCGCTTCTGCTCGACGCCGACGGGCTGCCGCTGAAGCGCAATTTCGTGCATGTCGAGGATCTTGTCGCGGCGATCCTAGCCGCGATCGACAATCCGCAGAGCAGGAGACAGCTCTTCAATATCTCCATGGACCGGCTCGTCGACTATGGCGAGGTCGCCGACTATCTCGCTCGCACCCGTGGGCTCGGCTCCGTCGCCATTGCAAGCCCCTATCATTCGAACTGGATGGACAACGCCAAGGCCAGGTACCTCTTGGACTGGCGGCCAAGATACGATCTGGAATTGCTGATCGACTCGGCATGGCAATACGAGCGTTCTGAGGATGATCCTCGCATCGTCTGGTATCCGGGTTGAGCGCTCGGCGGGCGCGCCATGCCCGCCTTTTTCAACGGGAGGAATCGATGAGAAAGTTATTGTTGCTGACAGTCTCAGTTCTGGCTCTCTCCGCAGGGCAGGCGCTCGCAAAGAAGCAGCTTGTCATCGTCGTCAAAGGTCTCGACAACCCGTTCTTCGAGGCGATCAACCAGGGTTGCCAGAAATGGAACAAGGAAAACCCGGACTCCGAGTATGAATGCTTCTATACTGGCCCGGCCTCGACATCCGACGAGGCCGGCGAGGCACAGATCGTCCAGGACATGCTGGGCAAGGCCGAAACCGCCGCCATCGCCATCTCGCCGTCCAATGCCAAGCTGATCGCGCAGACCCTGAAGACTGCCAATCCGCAGGTGCCGGTCATGACCCTCGACGCCGATCTCGCCAGCGAGGATTCGATGCTGCGCAAGACCTATCTCGGAACCGACAACTACCTGATGGGCGCGCGGATCGGCGAATACATCAAGAAGGCCAAGCCGAATGGCGGCAAGATCTGCACGATCGAAGGCAATCCCGGCGCCGACAACATCCTGCGCAGGGCCCAGGGCATGCGCGATACGCTGACCGGCCAGCAGGGTCTCATCCAGCTGAAGGGCGAGGGCGGCTGGACGGAGGTCGAGGGATGCCCCGTCTTCACCAATGACGATGGCGCCAAGGGCGTGCAGGCCATGACCGATATTCTTGCCGCCAATCCCGACCTCGATGCCTTCGGCATCATGGGCGGCTGGCCGCTGTTCGGAGCGCCGCAGCCCTATCGCGACCTGTTCAGGCCGATGGCCGACAAGATCGCCAGCAACGAGTTCGTCATCGGAGCAGCCGATACCATCGGCGACGAAGTGGCGATCGCCCGCGAAGGTCTGGTAACGGCGCTCGTCGGGCAGAGACCGTTCGAGATGGGCTACAAGGCGCCGTCGGTGATGCTCGATCTCATCGCCGGCAAGCCGGTTCCGGATCCTGTTTTCACAGGGCTCGACGAATGCACCAAGGACACGGTCGATACCTGCATCCAGAAGTGAAATTTCGGCGGAGCGCTCGTCGCCGGGCGCTCCGCCGTGTATTTGCCGGTTTCAGGCCGGATCGTTTTCCGGACTTTCCGGCGGGGTCAGGTCGACGCCGTTGATCCTGCCGATATGGGTTGCGAGCATCGGAATGTACTGTTCGGAACCACCTATGGCGGCGAGCCCGACAAACGAATTCTTGGCCGCGTTGCCGAGCGGATTGGCGACACCCGCCGCATCGGCCATCGCTTCGAGATAGGTCAGATCCTTCAATGCATTGGCGATGGTGAACCTGTGGGCATCGCGGTCACCCTCCAGCGTCCATTTCATGAAGGTCTGGTAGAAGCCGCAATCCATCCGGCCGTTGCGAATGACGCTGTCGAAGCGTTCGGGTGAAATGCCCACCTTCTGCGCCAATGCCAGGGCCTCGGAGTAGAGCGCGGCGTAGCCGAGCGACAGGAAATTGTTGAGGAGCTTCATGCGATGGCCGTCGCCGGTGGCGCCGATGTGGACGACGCGGCCCGCCCAGGTGTCGAGTACCGGTTTGAGGCGCGCGAAGACGGCGTCGGAGGCACCGACCATGGTGTCGAGCGTGCCGGCCCAGGCTTCCTTGGGCGTGCGGCCGAGTGGCGCGTCGACGAAGTCGACACCGATTACCGCGAGTTCCGCCGCAAGTGCGACGGTCGAGTTGGGATCGGAGGTCGAACAATCGACAACGACGGAGCCCGGCTTCAATCCGCTCTTCAACCCGTCAGGCCCGCGGACGATCGCCTCGACTTCGCGCGAACCGGTAACGCAGAGGAATATGATCGTCGAGTTTGCCGCGACTTCGGCGGGTGTGGACGCTTCCTTCGCGCCCCGGGCGAGCATGTCGTCGGCGGTGGCGCGGTTCCTCCGGCCGAGAAAGGTCAGCGGATAACCCTTGTCGACGATGTTACTGGCGATGCCGTGACCCATCAGGCCAAGGCCGATGAAGCCGATTTCTTCACTTGCTTCGGGGGGCGTAATCATCTTCTCTATTCCCTGGCGCTCTGTTGCGGGGTTTGGCTGGTCGTCGGGCAGGATTTCGCGTTTCCGCTCGCTTGGCAATCGCGGAATGTTCGCCTCGATGCGGGAGGACGAAATGGCAAAGAGGATCATGTTCACCGGCGGCAGCGGCAAGGCGGGTCGTCACGTCGTGCAATATCTCGTCGAGCAGGGGCATCAGGTGCTCAATCTCGACACGAAGCCGCTGGACAACCCCAAGGTCCGGACGCTGATCACGGACATCACCGACAGCGGCCAGGTCTTCAATGCGCTGTCGAGCTACATGGGGCTGCATGAGTTCGATCCGTCGCTGCGGCCGCAGCCGGTCGACGCGGTCGTTCATTTCGCCGCCATCCCGCGGATCATGATCGCCCCTGACAACGAGCTGTTCCGCGTCAATGCGCTCGGAACCTATAATGTGATCGAGGCGGCGGTGAAGCTCGGCATCCGCAAGATCGTCATCGCCTCAAGCGAGACGACCTATGGGTTGGTTTTCGCCAATGAGCCGTCGAGCCCGCTCTACTTCCCCCTCGATGAGGAATACGACGTCGACCCGATGGACAGCTACGCGCTGTCGAAGGTCGTCAACGAGCGCACCGCCCGTGCCTTTGCGTTGCGCAGCGGCTTCGACATCTACGCGCTGCGGATCGGCAACGTCATCGAGCCGCACGAATACGCGCTGTTTCCGAAATGGTTCGCCGACCCCGGGTTCCGCAAACGGATCGCCTGGAGCTACATCGATGCCCGCGATCTCGGCCAGATCACCGATCTGGCGATCGAGAAGGACGGCCTCGGCTTCCAGATCTTCAATGCGGCGAACGACGATACGTCCTCGAACCTGCCGACGAAGGAACTGATCGACCGGTTCTATCCCGGCGTCCCGCTGAAGCGCGAACTCGGCGAATACGAAACGCTGCTGTCGAACCAGAAGGCGCGGCACGTGCTCGGTTTCAGCTGCCAGCATAGCTGGCGGCAGTATGTGCCGGATGCAGTTTGAGGGGGCAGTCCTCGCTGCAACAGTCGCGGCCTAACGCTAACGGGGGCGCCTTGGCAGTGGCCCCGGACGCGCTGGCGTGCTAACCGGATCAAATCAATCGGAGGGGGCCGCGAAACCACCATCGTCGAGAAGACGGGCGGGTAGCGCGGTAGGAGCGTTTTGATCAGGCACCGGTTTGTCAGTTATGCGGTTGTACTGCCGCTGGTCGTCATCTGTCTTGCGATTGGCGGTGCAGCGGCCGTGGCGGCGGAGCGCGGCAATCTTTCCGTCGTCACCTCATATCCGTCGTCCTTCTTCGAGCCGTTCCGCTTGGCCTTTGAAGCGCGCAACCCCGACATCCGCGTATCGATTGTCCAGCGCAATACTGCAAGCGCCAGCCGCTTCATCATGGAAAAGCCGCAGATCGCCGCCGACATCTTCTGGGCGTCGGCGACGGACGCCTTCGAATTGCTGAAGCGAAAGGGCGAGTTGCGGCCGATCACCCGCCGGGCCACCGGCGCAAGGTCCCATGTATTCGGCTATCCCGTCGACGATCCGGACGGCTACTATCTCGGCTTCGCGCTGTCCGGCTACGGCATTGTCTACAATCCGGCCTATCTCGCACAGTATCACCTGCCGGTGCCGAGCAACTGGCAGGATCTGCTGAAGCCGGTCTATTCCGGGCATATCGGCATCACCTCGCCGTCGCGCTCGGGCACCACCCATCTGATCGTCGAGGTGCTGCTGCAGACCTATGGCTGGGAAAAGGGCTGGGCGATGCTGTCGCAACTGGGCGGCAACCTGTCGACGGTGACGGCGCGAAGCTTCGGCGTCGCCTCCGGCGTCGCACAACGGCGCTTCGGCATCGGCGTCACCATCGATTTCCTGGCGCGCTCGCCCGGTGCAGCCGGTGCCGGCAATGTCTTCGTGCTACCGCCTGACGCCGTCTATGTCCCGGCCAGCATCGGCATCCTGTCGCGGGCGAGGAATGTCCCCGCTGCCGAACGGTTCGTCGATTTCCTGCTCTCGGAGGAGGGGCAGAGGATCCTGCTGCATCCCGCGGTCGACCGCATTCCCGTTCGCGCCGGGCTGAACGACGGCTTGCTGCCCGGATCGGATCACGGCAGCCTGTTGAAGTCGGGCGGGTTCGATCCGCAGCTTTCGGCGGAGCGCTACGGCCTCGTCAATCTGATCTTCGACGACTACATCGTCCGCCGCCGGGCGACGCTTGCCCGGTTGTGGCGGCGGCTGACGGAACTGGAAGCGATGAATTTCGATGCGCCGGACAAGCTGAGCGCGCTTGCGCGGGCGCGCCGCCTGCTCGCAACCCCGCCGCTGTCGGCACGCGAAGCCAGCATGCTGGACGAGGAACTGAAGGCGGAATGGCCGCGCGGCGTTGCGCGCACCGCCAGGCAGAGCCGGTTCGCGCGCGATCTGCGCAGCACCGGGGAATACAATCTGGCGACCGTGGAATCGCTGCTTCTCGCCGTCGCCGCCGACACGGCCCGGGAACAGTTGGGCGGGAAGCTGCGATGAACGGCATCAAGGCAAGGGGTGACAGGCCGTCGCGGCGGTGGCGGTTCGGTATCGGTGCCCGACTGGGCGCTTCTTTCGTCGCTATCGTCGGGCTGGCGGTCGGAGCCTGCGTCGTCGGCTGGCTGTCCTATGAGCGGCTTTCCGGCGAGTTGTCCCGAATCGCGGAAAACCAGATGCCGCAGCTCGCCTTCGCATCACGGCTGTCGAAGGCGGGAGCCGATATCGGCGAGGTGACGGCGGCGTTGACCAGCGCCGAAACCCGGGCGGAATTCCAGGAAACCCGCCGCATCTACACGGAGCGGCTGCGCGTCCTCGAGACGCTGCTTGAGGCCAACCATTCGACAGCGAAGGCCGGAGACATGCTGCCGCTTGCGCGGACGATCAGCAGCAACCTCGCGCAGATCGACCTTGCCGCCGGAAAGCGTTTCACGCTCAACGAGGCGATGCGGGCGGATGTCGAGGAACTGCGCTGGGTCCAGGCCGATCTCATCGACGAGGCCGATCCGCTCGTCGACGACATCCGCTTCAACATGGAGGCAGAGACCCGCAACGGTCGCGGCGCGGCCGTGCTCGAAGAACAGCGCAAGAGCGAGGCGCTGCTGACCGTCGTCGCCCAGGCCAATCTGGCCACGGGCCTTATCGCCCGGCTGGTCAATGCGACCACGACCGAGGAACTGCAGGAGGCCAATGCCTTTCTCGGGGACAGCGCCGACGATCTCGCCGCCCGTCTGGTCATGCTCGACGACTGGCCGGACAGCATCACCGTGCGGCAGTTGGCGCGACGCATCCTGCAGCAGTCGAACCAGGTGACGGGCACGCCGAACCGCAAGCGGTCGGAGATGCGCGAGGCCGGCCGGCTCGCCGAAGTGGCCGCCGAAAACGCCCGTCTCGTCGTCGAACTCGGACGGATGATCGAAGCCGAGGTCGTGGCGATCGAGGCGAGCGCGAACGCCGCATCGGGCCGTGCCAGCGCCGCGATCGACAATGGGCGCAAGCTGCTGGCGGCGATCGCGCTGTTGTCGGTGACGCTAGCGCTCATGATCGGGATTTTTTACGTGCATCGCAGTCTTCTCGGGCGCGTGCGGCAGTTGGCAGAAGCCGCCGGAGCGATCAGCGAGGGGCGTTCGGCCGTCGCCATTCCTGCCGACAGCGCCGACGAACTCGGCGATCTGGCCCGGGCGCTGGCGCTCTTCCGGCAGACCCAGGGTGAGCTCGTCCAGTCTGCCAAGCTCGCGGCACTGGGGCAGATGGCGGCCGGGATCGGCCACGAACTCAATCAGCCGCTGGCGGCCATTCGCGCCCACATCCACAGCGGATCGACGCTGATATCGCGCGGCAAGGGCGAGCAGGCCCTCGTCAATCTCGAAAAGATCGGCTCCCTGACCGCGCGCATGGCCAGCCAGATCAGCCATATTAGGCGTTTTGCGCGCCGCCCGGATGCGAACCTTCAGCCGGTCAATCTCTGCGACGCGGTCCGCGAGGCGATCAGTCTCCTCGAGCATCGCTTCGATGACGAAAAGGTGATCCTCAAGCTTAAATCGCCCGAGGAAGCAGTGGAGGTCATGGCCGAGCCCATCCGCCTGGAGCAGGTGGCGGTCAACCTCGTTGCGAACGCGCTCGATGCGGTCAAAGGACGCGCGGTGCGCGAAGTGGCGGTCACCGTTGAAGGGACCGCGGAGGGCGCGACGCTGGTCGTCGGCGATACCGGCAGCGGCATCAAGGCGCAGGATCTCGACGCGGTTTTCGACCCGTTCTTCACCACCAAGCCGGTCGGGGCCGGCCTTGGCCTCGGCCTTTCCATTTCCTACAACATCGTCAAGGATTTCGGCGCCAGCATTGCCGTGCTCGATACCGGTCCTGATGGCACGCGCTTCATAGTATCCCTGAAAGGACCGGAATGACCGCCGGAATAGACATCATTCTCATAGACGACGATGCCAGCGTCCTCGACGCTTGCCGGGAGGTGCTGGAGCTCGAAGGCTTCGCCGTGGCTTCGCACGGCTCGGTCGCCTCGGCGCTTGGCGACATGCGCGTCGATAGCGGGGCCGTCGTGGTCTCCGACGTGCGCATGCCCGAGCACGATGGCTTCGACCTGCTCAAGGCGGTCAAGGCGATCGATGCCGATATTCCGATCGTGCTGATGTCTGGCCATGGCGATATTCCGATGGCCTTGCGTGCCATGCGCGATGGCGCATGGGACTTTCTCGAAAAGCCCGCTGACCCGTTGCATCTCATCGAAACCGCCCGCCGTGCCGTCGGACACCGCAGGCTCGTGCTGGAAAACCGCCGGCTGCGTCTGACGCTCGAGGCAGATGGCTGGGAAGCGCGCCTCATCGGCCATTCGGCGCCGATGGTCGACCTGCGCGGCAAGCTGAAGCGGATCGCCGGAGCGGCGACGGACATCCTGGTGCTCGGCGAGACCGGTACGGGCAAGGAAGTCACTGCACGCGCCTTGCATGATTTCAGCGGCCGCAAGGGTCGCTTCGTCGCTGTCAATTGCGGCGCCATACCGGAGACGATGCTGGAATCGGAACTGTTCGGCCACGAGGCGGGCGCCTTCACGGGGGCGAAAGAAAAGCGCATCGGCAAGATCGAATATGCCGATGGCGGAACGCTGTTCCTCGACGAGATCGAATCCATGCCGCTCGCCGCGCAGGTGCGGTTGCTTCGCGTCCTGCAGGAGAGGGTGATCGAGCGGCTCGGCTCAAATGCCGAACTGCCCGTCGACCTGCAGGTCGTTGCCGCGACCAAGGCCGATCTGCACGAGCTTGCCCGCCAGGGCAGGTTCCGCGAGGATCTGGCCTACCGGCTCGATATCGCCCGGATCGAGATACCGCCGCTCGTGGCGCGCAAGGGTGACGTAACGTTGCTGTTCCAGCACTTTCTCGAGCTTGCGGCCCGACGCCAGGGGCGGGCCGCCCCACGGGTGGACGCGACCTTCCTGGCCGATCTCGATCGCCGCCCATGGCCCGGAAATGTCCGCGAACTTCGCAACGTCGCCGAACGCTACGTGCTGGGCCTTGAGGGTGGTGCCGCGGCCGAGGCTGACGATGACCGCGGGCAGACGCTCGAGGCGCAACTCGACCGGGTCGAGCGGGCGATCATTCTCGATACGCTCGCGGCCCATGACGGCCGGGTGGGTGCGACTGCCGAGACGCTGGGGATTTCGCGCAAGACGCTCTATCTCAAGATGCGCAAGTTCGACATCGCTGCCCGCGGCGACGACGAGTAATGTTACCGATATTACCCGCCCTGAAAGGAGCAATGTTACGATAATTACCCAATAACGAGCGGAAGTTGCCGGATCTACGGTCGTTTCCGGTCTGGCATGCTCCTTGCAAGGTCTGAGGCAACCGGCGTGTTGCCGGGAGTACCAGTTGGGAGGAGTATTTTTATGCTGAAGACTATTACTGCGGCGATGCTGTTGTCCGCATCCATCATTGCAACGGCCCAGGCCCAGGATGGCGGTAAGGTCACCGTCGTCACGTCCTTCTCGAAGGACGTAACCGACCCGTTCAAGGCCGGCTTCGAAGCCGCCAATCCGGGTTTCACCCTCGATGTGCAGAACAAGAGCACCAGCTCCGGCGTGAAGTATGTCGACGAAACCAAGTCGAACAACCAGGTCGACCTGTTCTGGGCCTCGGCTCCGGACGCGTTCGAAAGCCTGAAGGGTCGCCAGTTGCTGGCCAAGTTCAGCCCCTCCGTGACCGGTCTTCCCGAGAAGGTTGGTTCCTATCCGGTCAACGATCCTGAAGGCTACTACTTCGGTTTCGCCGCGTCGGGCTACGGCATCATGTCGAATGACCGTTATCTCGAGGCCAACGACCTGCCGAAGCCGACCGAGTGGTCCGACCTGATGAAGCCGGAATACTACGACCATATCGCGATTGCCGCGCCGTCGCGTTCGGGCACCACCCACCTGACGATCGAGACGATCCTGCAGGGCGAAGGCTGGGAAAAGGGCTGGGAGACGCTTAAGGGCATCGGCGGCAACCTGCAGCAGGTCACCGAGCGTTCGTTCGGCGTTCCTGATGCGGTCAACTCCGGCCAGACCGGTATCGGCATCGTCATCGACTTCTTCGCCTTCTCGGCACAGGCCAGCGGCTTCCCGGTCAGCTTCAGCTACCCGTCGGTCACCACGGTCGTTCCGGCAAACGTCGGCATCATCACCAATGCGCCGAACCAGAAGGGCGCCGAAGCGTTCATCAACTACATCCTGTCCGAAAAGGGCCAGGCCGTCCTGCTCGAGCCGGCGATCAGCCGTCTGCCGATCAATCCGGCGCTCTATGACAGCGCTCCGGAAGGCTTCCCGAACCCGTTCAAGGATCCGCGCTTCCAGTCGATGATCTCCTTTGATTCCGACGTCTCGAAGGACCGCACCGATGTCGTCGACACCCTGTACGACCAGCTGATCTCGTTCCAGCTCGACAACCTCAAGGGCGCGACCAAGGCGATCCACGACGCTGAAAAGGCGCTGTCCGCCAACGAGCAGCAGCAGGCTCGCGCTCTCGTTCAGGAAGCCCGCGCCTTGATCGCGGCGATGCCGGTTACCGCCGAACAGGCGGCAAGCGCGGAAATCCGCGACGCCTTCACCGGCGGCGACGAAAAGACCGCACGCCAGGCCGAGCTCGAGCAGCAGTGGGCGTCTTTCGCCAGCGAGAAGTATGCCGCCGCCAAGGCCAAGGCCGAAGAGGCACTGGCACTCGTCGACTAACGGCGACCATCTGACAGACCGCCTGCCACGGCAGGCGGTCACTCTCCCTTTCGAAAATCTGCGTTTGTTCGCTCTGGTGCCATCGCGCCGGATCGGGTGACTTCATTCCGGAGATCGCCGCATGGCCTTCGCTTTTTCCACCCCATTCAGACGTGTCGCGGCCCGGCCCGGTCCGGCAGCCGTCGCCCTGCTGATCGCCCTGTTTCTCGCGGTCTTCCTGATCATTCCCGCCGGCACGGTGATCTATACCGCCTTCACCGAGAAGGGCTCGGGCGCCCTGACGGTCGTCAATTTCATCGACTTCTTCAAGACCGACCTGTTCCGCCGCTCGTTCTTCAATTCAGTCTACGTTTCCGCGATGTCGGTCGTCTTTGCGACGCTCATCGCCATGCCGCTTGCGGTGCTGACGACCCGTTTCGATTTCCGCGGTTCGATCATCATCCAGACGCTCGGCTTCGTGCCGCTGATCATGCCGCCCTTCGTCGGCGCCGTCGCGATGCAGTTGCTGTTCGGCCGCAACGGCACCGTGAACCTGCTGCTCAACGACTGGGTCGGGTTCCGCATTCCCTTCATGGAAGGCCTGAACGGCGTGATCTTCGTGCAGTCGCTGCACTATTTCCCGTTCATCCTCATCAACCTGTCGACCAGCCTGCGCAACATCGACAGCTCGATGGAAGAGGCGGCGCAGAACCTCGGCTCGTCGGGGCTGCGCCTGTTCCGCCGCATCGTCTTTCCGCTGGCGATGCCCGGTTATCTCGCCGGGGCTTCGCTGGTATTCGTCAAGGTCTTCGACGACCTGGCGACGCCGCTGCTGCTCAACGTCAAGGACATGCTCGCGCCGCAGGCATACCTCCGCGTCACCTCGGTCGGCCTGACAGACCCGATGGGCTACGTCATTTCGGTGATCCTGATCGTGGTATCGGTTTTCGCCATGTGGCTCACCGCGGTCGCCATGCGCGGCAAGGACTATTCGACGGTGCAGCGTGGCGGTGGCGGTCTTTCTCGCCGCAAGCTCAGCCGCTTCGAAAGCGTCGTCGCCTATGGCGTCGTCGGCCTGATCCTGCTGCTGGTACTGTCGCCGCATATCGGCCTGCTGCTGCTGTCGTTTGCGACCGTGTGGTCGTTCAGCCCGCTGCCTGACGGCTTCACCGTGGCGCACTATGCCCGCGTCTTCGACGAGAGCTCGCTCTACATCAAGAATACCCTGATGTATGCCGCCCTGGCCGGCCTGATCGACGTGATCGTCGGTGGCGCGATCGCCTACCTCGTCCTGCGTACCAAGCTCATCGGCCGCCGCTGGCTCGACTGGGCGGCGACCTCGGCGCTGGCGATCCCGGGCGTGGTTCTCGGTATCGGCTACCTCAGGACGTTCTACGGTGTCACGCTGCCGGACGGCACGCCGCTTGCCACCCTCTGGGTCATGGTCGTGCTGGCCCTTGCCATCCGCCGTCTGCCCTATGCACTGCGCGCGTGCTACGCCGCCTTGCAGCAGGTATCGGCATCGCTGGAAGAGGCAGCCGAAAACCTCGGGGCCACCAAGCAGCGCACCATCCGCCGGATCGTGCTGCCGCTGATGACCGGCGGTCTGCTCGCCGGCTTCGTCACCAGCTTCTCGACGGCAGCCGTCGAACTGTCGGCGACGCTGATGCTGATCCAGAGCAATGCCGACGCGCCGATCGCTTACGGCCTCTACGTCTTCATGCAATCGCCGGCCGGCCGCGGTCCGGGCGCTGCCCTCGGCGTCATCGCCGTGATCATGGTCGCGCTCTGCACGTTCCTGTCGCACTACGTCATCGAACGCCGGCAAAAAGCCCTCGGAACGGCGAAATAAGGTTTGGGGAGAGATACAATGACCGTCAACATCAATAATGCCGCCCTGAAGGAGGGGCCCGCGAAGGCGATCAGCATTCGCGACGTCAATCTCTTCTACGGTGACAACCATGTCCTCAAGGACATCAACCTTGAGATCCAGCCAGGCGAGTTCTTCGCCTTCCTCGGCCCGTCGGGCTGCGGCAAGACCACGCTGCTACGCCTGATCGCCGGCTTCAACACTGCCCGCGAAGGCAAGGTCGTGATCGGTGGCCAGGACGTTCTCGACATGCCGCCGTGGAAGCGTGACGTCGGCATGGTGTTCCAGTCCTACGCGCTGTGGCCGCACATGACCGTGGCGCGCAACGTCGCCTTCGGTCTCGAGGAGCGGCGCCTGCCGCGCGCCGAGATCGAGAAGCGCGTGGCGGCTGCGCTCAATATGGTCGGTCTCAGCCATCTCGCCGAGCGCCGTCCGGCCCAGCTCTCTGGTGGCCAGCAGCAGCGCGTCGCGCTGGCGCGCACCATCGCCATCGAGCCGCGCGTTCTGCTGCTCGACGAGCCGCTGTCAAACCTCGACGCCAAGATGCGCGTCGAAGTGCGCCGCGAACTGCGCGAACTGCAGCAGCGCCTCAAGCTGACGACGATCTTCGTGACGCACGACCAGGAGGAAGCGAACACCGTTTGCGACCGCATCGCCGTGTTCAACGAAGGCCGCATCCAGCAGGTCGGAACGCCGATGGGCCTCTATGAGAAGCCGGCGAACCTGTTCGTCGCCAACTTCCTCGGCACCGCGAACATCCTCGATGGCCGCGTCCACGGCTCGGGCGCCTCGCGGACGTTTGAGGTTGCCGGCGCCGGCTCGATCCCGATCCCTGCGGGCACCGAGGTTCCTGATGGCGCCAAGCTGGTGTTCCGTCCGCAATACGCAACGATCGGCGAGGTCCAGGAGGGCGCCGTCGCCCTCAACGGCAGGATCGCTCACCGCGAATTCCTCGGAGCGACCGTGCGCTACGGCGTCGAGGTCGGCACCGCGACGGTGCTGATCGACGTGCCGTTCCACTCGGGCGACGCGCTGCTCGAACCCGGCGCCGCCACGACGCTCGGATTGCAGCCGGCCTCGGCGCAGTGGCTTGCCCACTGACAATTGCCGGCCATCCGTCCTCGGCCCTTCGGGGCGGATGCCCGTTCACATGGTGCCATGACAGACCGTGGCATTCGCATCTCCCAGAATAGAGCATCTCATGACCGCTGATCTTCCCAATCTCATCCTGATCCGCCACGGCGAAACCCAATGGAACGTCGCCGGGCGCCTGCAGGGACGGCAGGACACGCCGTTGACTGCAAACGGCCTCCGCCAGGCGCTCGCCGTCGGCCTCAGGCTGTCCGAACGGGTCGCGGCGCTCGGCGACGCGACATTCTGGGTGAGCCCGCAAGGCCGCGCGCGGCAGACCGCATCGATACTCGGCGATGTCTGGTCGGTGCCGTTCGAACGGTTCGTCCATGACGAGGCACTCGTCGAGCGTGCCTACGGTGCGTGGGAAGGCCGCACATACGAGGAGATCGAACGCGATCTCCCCAACCAGTATCAGGCACACAAGGCCGACCCCTTCGACTATTCGATGCCCGGCGGCGAAAGCCGCTCCGCGCTGGCGGACCGCCTTCTTGGCTGGATTTCCGGGCTTGACCGCAAGAAAACCCACGTGGTCGTTACCCATAGCGGCTGCCTTCGGGCTTTTCGCGGCATCTATTCCGGGGCTTCCCGCGAGACGATCCTCGCCTACCGTGAACCGCAGACGGCGACCTTCCTTGTCGGACTGGAAGGGGAAACCCAGCTCGACATTCCCGACAACATCCTGCGCGCGCTTGGCTGCGAAGGTTCGGGCCGGACAGTGATGATCTAGGCGCAGCCGCTTCGCACAAGACTGCCGTGGGCCTGCGCCAGCGGGCCCGCTGCCGACGACCGATATCAACGAGCCTTCAGGGCAGGGAACCGGGTGCGACCGGATGATTCAGCTGTCCGACACCCCAGGGACGCAGGAAAGCCAGAATTGATGAAGCGGAATCGCAAAGTAAAAATCCTCGCCACGCTCGGCCCGGCCTCTTCCGACGAGGCGATGATCCAGAAGCTGCATGAA
>JAEWPB010000110.1 GCA_023399465.1 Pseudomonadota bacterium | reverse complement strand
CTGTCCCGCTGCGGCCGACGGCTTTCTCGCCGGCAACGAGAAAGGCCAGCTCGTTCGCCTGAGCCGCGCCGGCGAGATCGCCGACACCATCTTCGCTGGCGAAGCACCCGTCACCGCGTTCGACCGCTGCATTGCCACCGGCGACATCGCGATCCTGGCCGGCGACCGCCTCTTGCTGCGTTCGGACACGGCAAACGATGCTGACATTCAGCTCGGCGGCTTCACGCCAACCTTGGTCAGCCTCTCCCCGGATGGCGCCCGACTGGCGCTTGCAGGCCCTGGCCGACTCGAGGTCCGGCACCGCGACGGGGTGGCGACGGGCCCCGCCATTGCCCTGCCGTCGCATCCGATCTCGCTTGCCTGGAGCGCAAATGGCCGCTGGCTCGCCGCCGGCATGAAAACAGGAGGGCTGATCCTGGCCGACGTGCCCGCCGGACGCCATGCGCAGCTGGCAAACTTTCCCGCGGCGGTCGGCGCTCTCGATTTCGGGGCGTCGGCCAATGCGCTGGTCGCCGCCGGCGCCTATCGCATTGCCGGCTGGTCGCTGGACGTGCCGCCGATGGAAGATGCGGCAAGCGGGGCACTCGCCACGGGGCGCACCGGCCTCGCCATCGTCGAGGCCGTCGCCATCCAGCCGCAAGGCAACCTCGTTGCCGCGGGCTACGCCAACGGGCAGGTCATCATCGCGCGGCTCGGGTCGCCGGACGAGATGATGCTGCGCGCGTCTGGCGACCCGGTTACGGCGCTCGTGTGGACGAGGGACGGGCAGCATCTGGCACTCGGCGATGCGCTCGGCAACGTGGCGATCGCCACTTTCCCCGGCGAGCTTTTCAAGTGACCGATACCATGAGGGAGGAAAAAACCATGCAGGACGAACAGTCTGCCGAGAGCAAAAGCAAGGATGAATTCTTCGAGCGGATCGCTGCGCTGTCGCGCGAAATGGTCGCCGAACACGGCCGCGACTTCAGCATGGGCGCGCTGCTGCTGGGCGCTCGCTGGATCGCCGAAGGCAAGGCCGACGGCGACCGGAAGGCGGGCTGACCGCGCGGGCTCGTCCGCCGGCGAAACCGTGCGGCCATCCCTGCAAAAACCGGGAGCATAACTTTCGCGGCCGGACAAGGTCGATCTCTCCGCGATCGACGCAAATGCCAAGGTGGGCGGGAACCAGGCTTTCACCTTCATCGGAGATGACGCCTTCAGCGGCAAGGCCGGGGAACTGCGCTATCAGAAAGCTGCCTCCGACACCTATGTCTATGCCGACGTCAACGGCGACCGGAAGGCCGATTTCGCCATTCATTTTGACGACGCCCTGAGCTTCTCCAAGGGTCATTTTCTGCTTTAGTTCGCCGAAGTGGCAGCGGAAAGCCGCCGCCACAGCGGCGCCATCGCCTCGGCGATCTCCTGGTAAAGCCCGTACCGGCGATCGTAGTGGGCGGCGAGCGCGCCGTTCGGGCGACAGTGCCGATCGGTGCGGACCATGGCGGTGGCGCCCTCGGCGAAATCGGCAAAGAGGCCGACACCGGTGCCGGCCGCGATCGCCGCACCGAGCGCCCCCGTCTCCCGCGAGGCGGTAACGGTGACGGGTAGCCCGAGCACGTCGGCAAAGATCTGCGGCCAGAACCTGCTGCGCGAACCGCCGCCCGAGAGTACTGCCTCCTCGAAGCTCGCTCCCGCCTTGCGGATCGTCTCGATATGCTGGCGGTGGCCGAAGGCGACGCCTTCGAGCAGCGCCCGGATCAGATGCCCCTTGGTGTGCCAGCCGGCCATGCCGTAGAAGCCGGCGCGGGCATGCCCATCCTGCTGGGCGCCGTAGAGATAGGGATGATAGAGCGGATCGTCGGCCGCCGGCGCGTCCACCTCCGCGAGTGCGCAACAGGCATCGAAGGGCGAGATGCCCTCCCCATGCTGCCCCTCGAAAAACTCCCGCACCAGCCATTCGAGATTGGCAGCCGAGGTGGCGCTGTTTTCCATCGCCATATATCGGGTCCGGTCGAAGGTCGAGGTCATGAAGACGGGGCGGTCGAGATCGGGACCGTCGATCACGACCTGGTTGATGCTCCAGGTGCCGGCGATGATCGAGGCGCTGCCGGTGCGCGAGACGCCCGAGCCCAACGCCGAGGCGACGACATCGAAGAGCCCGCCGACAACAGGCGTTCCGGCGGCAAGTCCGGTTTCCGCCGCCACCGTCTCCGTCACGTATCCGGCGATGTCGGCGCTTTCGATCAGCGGCGGCAGGAGGCCCATGCAGTCGCCAAGACCATAGGCATCCATCAGCGCGCTGTCGTAGCGGCGCTGAGCCAGGTCGAGCAGGCCGGCGCCGGACATGTCGGAGACTTCGCTGACGCGGTTTCCGGTCAGCCGGTTGACGACGAAGTCCTTGGAGAAGAACACCGTGCCGATACGCTGGAAGAGCTCCGGCCGGTGGCGTTTCAGCCAGGCAAGCAGCGTCGGCGTCT
This sequence comes from Pseudomonadota bacterium, assembly GCA_023399465.1. Taxonomy (GTDB): domain Bacteria; phylum Pseudomonadota; class Alphaproteobacteria; order Rhizobiales; family Rhizobiaceae; genus Ferirhizobium. Next base: position 64,541 of record JAEWPB010000110.1, on the reverse strand, counting down.
GTGACGGCCAGGGGCGCTGGCGGGCGATTGGCGCAGTGCGGTCGCCCACCCCTTCAGCCGCCCACTCCTCGACGAGCCCGGTCGCCCTTGTATCGAGCGACTGGATGCCGAGGAGCGGCGCGCCGTCGCGGTCCAGCGCATAAAGCCCGTTGCCGTGGCCGGCGCAGCCGATCGCGGCGATATCACCGGCGGCGATCCCGGCCCTGTCGAGACAGGTGCGGATCACCCGCCTGGCATTGGCCCAGAGTTCGCCGAGATCGCGTTCGACATGGCCCGGGCTCGGCATGCGGCTATGGCCCTCTTCCCCCGCATGCGCAATCTCCCGGCCCTCAAGGTCGAAGATTACCGCCTTGATGACGGTGTTCCCGGCATCGAGCCCCAACAGATATTTCCCCATTCCGAACCCCTCCCAAGGCTCTGACAGTTTTCGCGCGGCGCAACTGTATCCGCTTGCGGCCTCGTCCCCCTCCCGCCGGCGGCGGACGAGGGACTGCGGCCAGCCGCAATCACTCCTGCCGATAAAGTGCGAAGGCCTCCTCGCCGCTCGCATCGTCGTGGATGATCGCCATCAGCCCGCGCACGACGGCGCTGGGATTGGCGTGCTGGTAAATGTTGCGCCCGTAGACCATGCCCATTGCGCCTTGTCGCATCAAGGCCGCGGACTTTGCGAAAACGGCGCCGAGGTCCTCCTTGCCGCCGCCGCGCACCAGCACCGGGCAGCGCGCCGCCTCGACGACACGATGGAAATCCTCCGGGTTCGTCGTCGGATCGGCCTTTATGATATCGGCGCCCATTTCGCGGGCGAGCCGGGTCAGCGTGACGATCTTGTCGGCGTCGCCATCGACCATGTAGCCGCCGTGTTCGGTCACCGGCTGCATGACGAGCGGCTCGATCATCAGCGGCATTCCGTATTTCTCGCAATCGGCGCGCACGCGGGAAATGTTCTGGACGCACTGGCGGAAAAGGTCCGGCTCGTCCGGCAGCATGAAGAGATTGACCACCACGCAGGCGGCATCCATCTGAAGCGCGCCGACCAGCGGCTCGGCCTCGTTCTGCAGCACGGCCCACATGTCGCGGTGGCGGATGCGGTTATAGGGGTTGCCCATGTCGATGCGCATGACGAGCGCCGGCTTGTCCTTGCCGGGAAGGTCCTGCAACAGATCCGCCTGTCCGTAGTTCATCTGGATCGCATCGGGCTTCGCCTCGACCAGCGCCTTGACGACTGCGGGCATGTCCTCCAGCCCGTCGAGGAAGGAAGGCTCGTTGCACACGCCGTGATCGATCGCCACATCAAGGCAACGGCCATTGCCGAACAGCCGGTTCATCCGGACTTTGCGGTTGTCTCGCATATTTCACTCCTTTGTTCGTTCCTTGCGGAAAGGGCTTCTTCGCCAACGCCGTGGCGTTCGCGCATCAGGTTCAGAAAACGGGCGCGCTCCTCTTCGGCACGCCGGGCCGGCCAGCCCTTTTCGGCGGCCAGAAGCTCAAGCACGGCCTCGACCATGGCCAGCGAAAGCTCGCCGGAAATCGCAAGCGTCGTACGGCGCAGAAGCAGGTCATCCAGATGTTCGACCGCTTCCGAGCGGATGAGATGAAGAAATTCGCGTGCGCTGTAGCCCTGGTGCGGCAAGGGATGGTCCGGCGCAGCCGCCATGAACAGGGCAATCTCCTCCGCCTCCGTCCCGTAGCGATTGAAGAGCTCCGTCACGCGCCCGAGGGAAAGGTCGGTCGATGCCGCCAGTTTCCGTATCCAGCCCTCGGCGTCTTCCGGGAATGCCCGGCCGCCACCAAAGGGCCGCTCCGCAGTGTCGACTTGACGGCCGAGCCCCAGCCTCTCCAGCGCCATGTCGGCGGCGAGTTCGCCAAAAGAGCGGAACGTCGTCCACTTGCCGCCGATCATGCACAGTACTGGTGGCCCGCCGTTCTCGCCCTCGAGCAGGGTGCAGAAATGGTCGCGCGGAATACGCCCGGTGAAACTGTCGTTGCTGGCCGGCAGCGGCCGGACCCCGGCGAACTGGAAGACGATCTCCTCCGGCCGGATTGTCACGCCCGGCAGCACGAAGGCGAGCGATTGCAGGATGTAATCCCACTCGTCGGCTTCGCAGCGCACCGTGTCTGGATCGTCGACGCGAATATCCGTAGAGCCCACCAGCACCTTGCCGAGATAGGGAAACAGGATGCAGATGCGGCCGTCTTCGTTCTCGTAGTAGATCATGTGCCCGTCGAGCATGTCGCGCAGTGCGGGATTGTCGACGATGAGGTGCGAGCCCTTCGTGCCGCCCATCAGCGGGGCCGGCCGCTTTCCGGCCGGAAACAGGGTGGCGTTGGTCATGTCGATCCAGCCGCCGGTCGCATTGATGACGAGCCGCGGCTCTATGGGAAACGTCTCGCCGCCAAGGCTGTCGCGCAGCAAGTAGTGCCCGGCGCCGGCCTGCTCGATCGTCGCATAGTTGAGGGCCCTTGCATTCTCGCCACCGGCGAGGCCGTCGCGCAGCACTTCGATGCCGATGCGCTCCGGGTGGCTTACCCAGGCGTCGTAGTAGGTGGCGGCGCTGCGGATCGCCGGATTGAGGGCGGGCCATTTGGCAAGCGTGCTCCGGCGGCCGCGGAACTGGTGCTTCGGCATCAGCGCGCGCTTACGGGTCAGGAAATCATAGATGGCCAGTCCCGTCTTGACCGCCAGCGCACCGCGGCGGCTCGGGCGGCGGGTCAAACCGAGGAAGCGAACGATGCCGTTGCCGAGACCGGAGAAGATATCGAAGACCGGCACCGTGGTCGGCAGCGGCGCAACGTAGTGCGGCGCGTTGCGCAACAGCCGGTCGCGCTCGACCAGCGATTCCCGGACGAGGCTGAACTCGCCGTTTTCGAGATAGCGCAGGCCCCCGTGCACCATGCGCGACAGCGCGGCGCTGGCACCGGAACAATAGTCGTGCTTTTCGACGAGCAGCACGCTCAGCCCCTGCAGCGCGAGCTCCCTGAAGACACTGACACCGTTGATGCCGCCACCCACGACGCACACGTCCACCTTCGGGCTGCGACGTAGCCCGGACAATATCTCTTCACGCTTCATGATGGCGGTCCGTTACCTGTCCATATCTTGCAGTATCGCCGCGATGGCTGCATCGATTGCAGAAAGATCATCCGGGCTGAGCCTGATCGTGCCGGCCCCGGCATTGTCGAGCGCCTGCGCCGGGTTGCGCGCACCGCAAAGCGCGAAGGTGATGCCCGGCTGCATCAGCGTCCAGGCGATCACCGTCTGGGCAACGCTCGCACCGTGCCTGTCCGCAACCGGCCGGATGGCGTTCGAAAACTCCATGGCTTTCATGCGATTGGCCACGGAGAACCGCGGATTGTCCTTGCGCTGGTCGTCGCCGGAAAAGACCCGTTCCGGGCCGATGGTTCCCGCCAGCAGCCCGAGCGCCAGCGACGAATAGCTGAGCGTTGCGATGCCGTTCGCTCTCGTCACCGGCAGCAGTCCAGCCTCAATTTCCCGGTCGATCATGCTGAAGCGTTCCTGGATTGCATCCAGGCCGCCGATCGCCACGTAGCTTTCCAGTTCGGGACGGCTGACATTGCTGGCGCCGATGGCGCGGATCTTGCCCGATGCGCGCAAGTCCTCGAGCGCCCGCATCGTTTCCTCGATCGGCGTCGTCGGATCTTGCCAATGCGTTATGTAGAGATCGATGTAATCGGTTCCGAGCCGTTTGAGGCTCTCTTCGACTTCGTGAAAGATCGCATCGGGGCCGAGGTAGCGGTGCACCGGCCGGCCGTCCTGGTCGAAGAAGTGCCGTCCCTTCTGCGTATGCCAGACGAGACCGCATTTGGTGGCGATCACCGCCTTGTCGCGCCGGCCGGCGAGTGCCTTGCCGACGATCTCCTCGGCGCGGCCGAGGCCATAGGCCGGAGCGGTATCGATGAGCGTGACGCCGGCATCGAGCGATGCCTGAATGGCCGCGATCGATTCCTGCTCATCGGTGCCGCCCCACATCCAGCCACCGATCGCCCAGGTCCCAAGGCCGACGGCGGAGGCCGCCACGCCGGAGTTGCCGATCTCCCGGATCAATTGCTTGTCGCTCATGCAGTCAGTCCTCTTTCGCGTGCCAGTTCCAGAATGCGGGCCCCTGTCGCTTCGTCGGTGACAAGCGTATCGAGGTGGTTCCCGCGCAAGACGCTGAGTATCGGCCCCGCCTTGTTCGGACCGCTGGCAACGCCGATCTTCATCGGGATCACCGAGAACTCCGAAAGGGTCAACGAAACCAGGGATTTGTTGAGGCTGTAGTGACAGACGCGGCCCCGGTCATCGAGCAGGTGGGCCAGCAACTCGCAGCTGGCGCCTGCCTGCCGGATCGCCTCCCTATCGTCGCTCGGGGACGGATGCAGATCGTAGTAGCTGGAATCGTCGGACAGGATCGAACCGATGCCGACGATAGCCACCTTCGCCTCGCGCGCCCGTTTGAAGACGTCGGCGACCGCCCGCATATGGATCAGCATGGCGCGCTCGGTCGCGCTGTCGGCGAAAAGCGGCGCATGGATCTGATAGGCCCGCCCGCCGAGCTGGTCGGCCATCAGGGTCGCGACGTGATTGACGTCGGTATAGTGCTTGCCCTGCACGCAGCCGGTTGCAGGGATCACCTCGACATCATAACGGCGGGCCGCCTTGAGGCCGGCAACCACGGCGCTGACTCCCTTACCGCCGGTAATGCAGATGGTGTCGCCATCGGTGATCTCTTCGAGCAGCAGGCGCGCCGCGGCTTCGCCGACAGCCTGCAGAGCCGTCTGCGGATTGTCCGAGACCGTCGGCACGACAACGACGCGGCCGATGCCGCCAAGCGCCAGGATCTGCTCTTCCATATCCAGCAGCGGCTCGACCGGCGACTTGATCTTGATCTCCACCAGGCCGAGCTGGCGCCCGCGCTTGATCAGGCGGTTGACCGTTGCGTGCGAGATGCCGAGCTGGTCGGCAATCTGCGCCTGCGTCAGTCCTTCAAGGAAGTGCAGGACCAGCGCCTGGTGCATCTGCCGCGCGACGACAGCCTCTTCTCGCGGAGCGTGTGCGGCTTTGGGTTTGGCAATCGGCATGTCAGGCAGCCTTCCGCTTGTGCAGGAAATGGTCGATGGAGACAGCGGCAAGCAGTATGCAGCCCTTGATCATGTCCTGCCAGTAAACCGAAACATTGAGCAGGATCAGCGAACTGGTGACCACCGAGAGCAGGGCGATGCCGAGGATGGCGCCGAGGATGGTGCCCGAGCCGCCGTTGAGCGAAGCGCCGCCGATCACCGCCGCGGCGATGATGTTCAGTTCCATGCCGACGCCGAAGGTGGGGGTCGCGGCCCCGAAGCGCGACATGTAGATGACGCCGGCCAGGCCGGAAAGCGTGGCGCAAAGCACCGTCACCCAGAACTTCACCTGCTGGGTCTTGATGCCGGAATAGAGCGCCGCCTTCTCGTTGCTGCCGGTGTAGAACACCTTGCGGAACGCGGTGGCGCGCCGCAGCAGAAAGTCGAACAGCACGACGACTGCGACAAAGATCAGGATCACATAGGGCACGCCGTAGAACGTGCCCTGGCCGACCGCCTTGAACGACGGCGGCAGGGTGAAGAGCGAGAGCGGCGTCCCCTTGGTGATGACGAGGCAGAGGCCGCGCACGATGACCATCGCCGCAAGCGAGGTGATGAAATGGTTGAGCCCGACGACCGTGACGAAAAAGCCCATGGCGCCACCGATTGCCGCGCTTGCCAGAATGCCGATCGCCGATGCCGTCCAGGGATCGATCCCGAGAAGGAACAGCGTTCCTGAAAGAACCATGGAAAAGCAGACGACCGACCCCACCGAAAGATCGATGCCGCCGACGATCAGCAGGATCGTCATGCCGACGACGACGATGCCCTCGACCGAGAACGACATCAGCATCGCGCGGAAATTGCCGAGCGTCAGGAAATGCGGCGAGGCGAAGCTCATGACAATGCAGAGCGCAAGGATGATCGCGATCAGCCCCGCTTCGCGCATCGTCCCGATCCTGCGCCAGGACGATGGTCGTGCCTCCCTTGCCACCGCCAACGTGTCCACTACCATCGCCTCGTCTCCCCTTCGCGCATTTCTTTCAGGCTGCATGTCCGGATGCCTTTGATTTTCTGCGGTTTTCAACTCCGATGCCGGAGGCCAGCCGCATGACCGCTTCTTCGGTCATCGCCTCACCTTCAACCTCGCCGGCAACGGTTCCCTCCCGGATCACCACGACGCGGTCGCAAAGACCGAGCAGTTCCGGCAATTCCGATGAAATGACGACGATGCCGATGCCGGACCGTGCAAGCTCCCGCAGCAAGCGGTGAATCTCAGACTTCGCCCCGACGTCGATGCCCCTCGTCGGTTCATCGAGCAGGATTACCCTTGGATTGACCGCCAGTTGCTTGGCGATCGCCACCTTCTGCTGGTTGCCGCCGGAAAGCGACGACACGGGCATGTCTGTGCCGCCCATGCGCACGCCGAGCCGCATCGTCAGGTCCTGGGCAAGGGCGTTCTCCGCCCGGGAATTCATGAGGCCGAAACGCCCGGTCAGCGTCTTCAAGTCGAGAACGGCGATATTCTGGGCAATAGAGAGATCGAGGAAGACGCCGGAGCCCTTCCGGTCCTCCGAAAGATAGACGATGCCCGCTTTCACCGCGTCGGCATAACAGCGGATGTGCTTCTTTTCGCCCGCGAGCCAGACCTCGCCTTGCGACGTCGCCCGCAGTCCGCAGATGCCTTCCGCGATCTCGGTGCGCCCCGAGCCGATCAATCCGCCGACGCCGAGGATCTCGCCGCGATGCAATTCGAAGCTGACGTCGTCGAAGCGGTCGCTGTCGGCGAGGCCACGAACGGAGAGAACGGTTTCGGCCGATTTCTCCGCCGCAGTCTGCTTGGGCGGATAGAGCTGTTTGATCTCGCGTCCGACCATGCGCCGGACCACATCATCCGGCGTGATCTCCGCCACCCGCTCGGTCGAGATATACTGTCCGTCGCGAAAGACGGTCACGCGGTCGCAGAGGCTGAAGACCTCGGCCATGCGGTGACTGATATAGATGATCGAGATGCCGCGCGCCTTGAGATCGCGAATGATGCCGAAGAGCACCTGCGCTTCCGCCTCGGTCAGCGCCGCCGTCGGCTCGTCGAAGATCAGCACGCGGCACTCGAGCGTCAGCGCCTTGGCGATCTCCACAAGCTGCTGGCTGGAAATCGGCAGATCACCGACCTTCCGGCGGACGTCGATCGGGGCGAGCCTGTTCATCACCGCCTGGGCATCGCGCTCCAGCGAACGATAATTCATCAATAGCGAGCGCCTGCTGTTGGTTGCCGCCATGAACATGTTTTCGGCGACCGAGACATCGGGACACAATGCGATTTCCTGATGCACGAGGCCGATGCCGAGCGACTGCGCGACCGCCGGCGAAGTGATCTTCACCGGCGCGTCATCGACACGGATCTCCCCGGCATTCGGCTGCAGAACGCCGGCGATAACGTTCATCAGCGTCGACTTCCCGGCGCCGTTTTCGCCGCAAAGCGCATGGATCTCGCCCCTTTCAAGGGTGAAGTTGACATCCGTCAACGCCTTGATCGCCCCATAATGCTTGGTGATCCCGCTGATCTGCAATACCGGTCCCGAAGACATCCGTTCTCCCCTCGCCGCGCCGGCTATCCGGAACTGTTGTCCCGGATAGCCAGGCAATGGCTTACTCTTCGATGCCCTTGGTGCCGCGACGCTTCAGGTACTTGTCCCAGTAGAAGTCGTCGGCATTGTCCGCCGTGACGATCGACAGACCGTTGTCGACGACGGGGATGCTCATCGGGTTGAAGCCGGATCGCTTGGCATCGTTCATCGGATCGATCAGTTCGGGGTGCTTGGCGAGCCACAGCAGCAGGAAGCCCATATAGCCCTGCATGCCCTGGTTCGGGTTGATCGAGCCGAACACCTCGCCCGCCTTGATCATGTCGAGGATGTTGGCATTGACGTCCGCGCACATGACGAGGACCTTGCCGCCGCTTTCCTTGCTGGCCTGTGCGGCACCGATCGCCGAGTTCGCTTCCGGCATGAAGACCGCGCCGAGGTTCGGGTTCGCCTGGATGAGGCTCGACAGGCCCTGATAGGCCTTGGTCGGGTCCTGGTTCGATGCCGCCCGGCCGACCAGCTTCATCTCGGGGTATTTTTCCTCCATGCGCCCAATGAAGGCGGCGATGCGCTTGTCGTGGTTGTCCTGTCCCGGATTTTCCAGAACGGCGTACTCGCCCTTGCCGCCCATCTTTTCGGCGATCGCATCCGCCGCGTAGATGCCCTCGCGGGTATTGTCGGAAGTGATGAACGACACGCGCTTGGACAACGGCGAGTCGGCGGCGAACGTCACCACGGCCGTGCCCTGGTCGATCGCGCGGTTGATCGGCTCGATGAACGGGTCGGAGTTCATCGGATGGACGAGAATGCCGGCCGGGTTCTGTGCGAGCGCCTGGTCGAAGCTGGCGATCTGCTTGTTCACATCATATTCCGGCGTACCGGTATAGGCGGTTTCGCAACCGAATTGCTGGCCCGCCTGCTTGAACATTTCATAGACGGGGAACCAGTATTCGACGCCTGATACCATGACGTTCATCACGTATTTCTCGCCCGGCTTGCAGCGGAACGGGTTTTCCGTTGCCGCACTGGCGCCGCCGGAAAACATCGCGGCTGCGAGAACCGCCAATGCGGTCGTGCTCAAAAAATTGCGCAAGAATCCTCCTCGAGGCCGAAGCCCCTCCCAAAATGGCCTGTGGCGCCGAGACCGGCTGCCGATGGTCTGCTTGAAAGCCGAAGCTCCTCCTCGAACTCCGGCAAGATCAGGTAAATACAAACGCAGATTACTGTCAATATAATTCACCGCGTGAAATATATTTCAAGTCCGACGGGCGCATCGCATGTCCGCCGACATGGTTTTCGAGCGGTCCGCAAAGCCCCGGCGCTGGGCCAGCCGTCGGGTCACCGAACCGCTTCACCTTGTCAGGATGATAGAGCGATAGAAAATCTCCCACGCTTGGGAATACTGCCATCCAGCGGCTTCCCGCGCCGCGTTGACTCTTGCCGGCAAAGCAGCGAAGGGTGTGCTGCGCCCAATGGTACGAGTGCGTTTATTTCTCTGGAGGATGAAGCCGTGAACGCTGACCGGCTCGGGGATGTGGTGCAGGAGCAACGAAAGAGCGGCCGGCCAGGCCCGGAGGATGCGCAGAAGATCCCTCGGCGCATCCACGATGCCGCCATCTCGCTATTTGAGGAAGTCGGCTACGAAAATGCGACGATGGACCAGATAGCGCGCCGTGCGCATGTTTCGAAACGGACGCTCTACGCGCGCTATTCGACGAAGGAGAATTTGTTTCTTTCCATCGTGGAGGGCATCGACACCGCCAAGCTGGCACAGTTGCAGGCTGTCGAGATCGATGCGTCCGGCTTGCAACAGCGCTTGGAAAGCCTTGCCAGAAAGTTGACCGTTCTATTGGTGGAGGCACGTTTCATCGCCTTCGAGCGAATAGCGGTTGCACAGATGCATAGGTTTCCCGAACTTGCGCAGACCCGGTCGGAAAGACTGACGACGTGCCTTGGAACGATCGTGTCCGCCATCCTCAAGGAGGCCTCGCCCTTCACCGCGATGAGCCCTCGCGAGCTTGAGCTCTGCTGTGAACTGTTCATATCGATGACAATCCTGTCGACGGTACGGCGCGCGATGTCCAGCCCGGCTCCGGTCGATGTCGACGCCCGTTTCGTCAAGAGATCGGTGGCAGTCTTCCTTGCGGGCCATTCCCCCGAAGAGGGGCGCCGCCCGGAAGCAGCCCGGGAGAGCGGACCGGCGGCGGGCGGCGATGGCAAGAATGCAGAGCCCGGAAAGGTGGGCGCTCCTGCAACGGCACGCCAGCGGCGCAAGGGGCTTGCGACCAGGGACCGTATCCTTCAGGCGGCGGTGAACCGGTTCGCCCGCCAGTCTTATGACGATGTCGGCCTGCGTGACATCGCGGCAGACGCCGGTGTCGATGTCGCTTACGTTCACAGGAGCTTTGGCTCGAAGGCAGACCTTTTCCTCATGGCGCTGGATGCGGTATCCGACCCGGACAAGACCAATGCCCTCATAGCCTCCACCCACTTGCCGCAGGCCATGAGAGAGTTCTTCGCGCAGTCAGGCGAAATTGATTATCGGCTGTCCATACGCCCTCTTGATCTCATCGTCAGATCCCTTGGAAGCCAGCACGCCAATACGATCCTTTCGCAGAAGATACTCGCAGAACTGATCGTGCCGCTATCCTCGCGATTGACGGAACCGAACATGGCGCGCGCGACAATGATCGTCGCGATTCTGCTCGGCGCAGGGATGGCAAGGGACGTGATGCGCTTTCCTGCCTTCATGACCGATCTCAAGAATGTAGAGCCGCTGCTGGAGGCGGCCGTCGACGCGGTTGTTTCGCTTTAGGCGGAGCATCGTGCGAGACGCCGGGTACTCGCCGAGATTATCTCAGGAAGGCCCGGAACCGTTTCAGGGCAATTGCGAACAGGGCCGCGCCGATCAGAAGCAGCATCAAGAACTGTGGCCAGACCACCTCGATCCCCGCTCCGCGGAACAGCACGGACTGGGCCAGGATGACGAAATGGGTATTCGGTGCCGCCAGCATGATCACCTGGATGATCTCAGGCATGCTTTCGCGCGGCGTGACTGCGCCTGAAAGAACCTGAAGAGGCAGCAGCGTCAGCATCAGCAGCAGCCCGAACTGCGGCATCGAACCGGCAATCGTCGCAAGGAAGATGCCGAGCGACGTGGTGGCGAAGAGCAGCAGCACGGTTCCAAGGAAGAACAGCGGAAGCGACCCCTGGACCGGTACCTGGAGCAGGCCCTGCGCGACGAAGACGAGTGACGACGCCGACGCCACGAAAACGACCAATCCCATTGACCAGACCTTGCCGATCATGATCTCGAGCGGCGTCACCGGCATCACCAGCAGGTGCTCGATGGTTCCGTGCTCACGCTCCCGGATGAGGGCCGCGCCTGCGAGCACGATCGACAGCAGGGTGATACTGTTGATGATGCTGGTGATCGCCCCGAACCAACCCTTGTTCAGTTCGGGATTGAAGCGGGCGCGAAGATTGAGATCGACCGGCAACGCGGTGTCGGCGCGACAACGATTGACAAACTCGGACACCTCTCCCGACACGATGCTCTGCACATATCCGCCGCCGCTGAACGCCTGCCCCATGCGGGTGGCATCGACATTGAGCTGGATCGACGGCGACTTGCCGGCGAGCACGTCGCGCTGGAAGTTCGGTGGAATGTTGAGGGCGAAGGTGTCGAGCCCGTTATCCATCCGCACGTCCATCTCGGCCGTCGTGATCGCTTGCGGCTTCATGAAGTAGGGCTCGTAGAAAGATGTGGTGATCCGCCCCGACAGCGGCGACTGGTCCTCGTCGACGATCGCGATGGCCGCACGATTGAGGGTTTCTGGAGACGAAGTCGCCTGCAGATAGACCGAATATGTAAAAGAGAACACGATCAGCACCAGCATGACGGGATCACGCAAGAGTCCGCGCAGTTCCTTGATGCCGAGTTGGGCGATGTTTGAGAAAAGCACCGTCATTTCTCCTGCTTTTTCAGGAGCATGACGCCTGCCATCAAAAGCACCAGAACGGACAGGAAAAGGGGCAGGAAAGCGCCGCCCAGTTCCTCGAAACCCAGACCCTTCGAGAAGGTACCGCGCGAAATCGTGGTGAAATGCGTCGCCGGATAAATCTGGCCGATGAAAGCTCCGAAACCGTCAAGAGACGACACCGGATCGATCAGCCCCGAATACTGGACGGCCGGAATGATGGTCAGCAGGGCTGTGGCGAAGATCGCAGCGATCTGGCTCTTCATGAAGGAGGAGATCACGAGGCCCATCGCCGTCGCGGCCGTAACGTAAAGAAACGCGGCGACAAGGAAGACCACGCCACTGCCGGTGAACGGTACCTGGAACAGGAACACCGCGACGCACCACATCAGCAGGAAGTTGATCATTCCCAATGCCACATAGGGCATCTGCTTACCGAGAAGGAACTCCAGCCGCGTGACCGGCGTCACATAGAGATTCGTGATTGACCCGAGTTCCTTCTCGCGCACCACGCTGAGCGCAGTCAGCATCGAGGGGATCAACAGCAGCAGCAGAGGAATGACCGCCGGAGCCATCGCGACAAGGCTCTTGACGTCAGGATTGTAGCGATAGCGAAGCTCCAGATTGAAGGCTGGCTGGACGGCGTCTCGTCCATAGGCTTCGCGCGCCAGTGTCGTCAGCCAGCTGCCATGCATGCCCTGGACGTAGCCGCTGACGGTTTCTGCGCGTTGCGGGTTCGACCCGTCGATCCAGACGCCGACCTCGACCGCATTGCCACGCAGAACGCTGCGACCGAAATCGGGCGGGATTTCCAGCGCCAGGTTGAGTTCGCCGTTGCGCATGCGCCGATCCATGTCGGCATAGTCGGTGATCGGCGGCTTCTCGATGAAATAGCGCGATCCGGAAAGTTCGTTGACGTACTGCCGGCTGATCGTGGAGTCGTCGCGGTCGAGCACGGCGAAGGTCAGGTCCTCTACATCCATGCTGATGCCGAACCCGATCACCAGCATCAGGATCATCGTGCCCAGCACCGCGATCGTCGCCCGGATCGGATCGCGCTGCAGTTCCAGCGCCTCGCGTCGGGCATAGCTGAACATGCGTCGCGGGTCGAAATAACGGCGAGCGGACGATACCGGGCGGGGTAATACCGGCTCGGCCGTCGCCTCAGCCCGCACGTCAGGTGCCGGCTGTTTGGAGGTTTCTGCAATCGCATCTTCGAGGAAGGCGATGAAGGCTTCATCGAGCGTCGACGCCCCGCGTCTTTCGATGATCCCGGCCGGGGTGTCGCTGACCAGCACCTTTCCGGCATGCATCAGCGAGATGCGGTCGCACAGTTCCGCCTCGTTCATGAAATGCGTCGATACGAAGATCGTGACGCCGTCCTTGCGCGACAGGTCGGCAAGGATCTGCCAGAAGGCATCGCGCGCCACCGGGTCGACGCCCGAGGTCGGCTCGTCGAGGATCAGCATGTCGGGTGCATGGATCATCGCCACGGCGAGCGAAAGACGCTGGCGAATGCCAAGCGGCAAGGCCTCCGGCAGGACATCCATCACATCCCGCAGGTCGAAGCGCTCGGCCATTTCGTCGATGCGGCCGGGGATCCTTGCCGGGTCCATCTTGAAAAGCCGGGCATGGAGGTCGAGGTTCTGCCGAACCGTCAACTCGCCATAAAGCGAGAAGGCCTGCGTCATATAGCCGACCCGCTTGCGCACCGCCATGTCATTCGGATCGACCTCGCTCCCGAAGAGCTTCGCCGAGCCCTCGCTCGCGGCGAGCAGGCCGGTCAGCATCTTCATCACCGTGGTCTTGCCGCAACCGTTGGAGCCGAGGAAGCCGAAGATCTCGCCGCGCGGGATCTGGAAGCTGACATTGTCGACGGCGGTGAAGTCGCCGAAGCGCATGGTGAGATTTTTCGCCTCGATGGCGAATTCCCCATCTGCCGCAAGCGCGATCGGCGGGATCTCGACCTTGTGGTGGTCCTGGCGGTCTTCTTCCGGCAGCAGCGCGATGAAGGCGTCATCGAGATTGCCGGTGCCGGTGCGTTCCATCAGTTCGGCCGGCGTTCCAGTCGCCAGTATCTGGCCGGCATTCATCGCCACCAGCCAATCATAGCCCTGCGCCTCTTCCATATAGGCGGTAGCGACGATGACGCTCATCCCCGGTCGCTCAGCCCGGATGCGGCCGATCAGTTCCCAGAACTGGCGGCGCGACAACGGATCGACGCCAGTCGTCGGCTCGTCAAGGATGAGGAGGTCCGGATCGTGGATCAGCGCGCAGCACAGCCCGAGCTTCTGCTTCATGCCGCCCGAGAGCTTGCCGGCGGGCCTGTCCCGGAAGGGCGCCAGCCCCGTGCTTTCGAGCAGGTCGGCAATGCGCGCCTCGCGCTCGGCACGGTCCTGTCCGAAGAGACGCCCGAAGAAGTCGACATTCTCGAAGATGGACAGCGTGAAATAGAGGTTCTTGCCGAGGCCCTGCGGCATATAGGCAATGCGCGGGCAGGTCTTGCGACGGTGCGCGGCATCGCGCATGTCTCCGCCGAGCACATGAAGCTTGCCTCCCTGCATCTGCCGCGCGCCGGCGATCAGCGAGAGCAAGCTCGACTTGCCGACGCCATCGGGACCGATCAACCCCACCATGCGGCCGGCCGGGATGTCGAGGGTCACGCCATCCAGAGCCCTGGTTCCGCCATAGGCCAGTTCCAGATTCTCGAAGCGGATGACGGGAGGCGCCTGCCTTGCGTCATCGCCCGGCGTCATGGCGCGGCTTTCATTTCAAGGAAGGCGGGCCACTCGGCATTCGGATCGATACGGACATAGGCCATTCCCGGCAGGCCCGTCTTCACCTGCTCGATATATTGGCGAAGAAGTTCTGCGGGGATACGCGCCCGGATACGGAACATCAGCTTCTGGCGCTCTTCCTCGGTCTCGACCGACTTCGGCGTGAACTGGGCCACGTTGGCAACGAAGGAAACGGAAGCCGGAATGACGTATTGGGGGGCTGCGTCCAGCACCAGGCGAACCTCGGCACCGAGCGCTGCCCTGCCCGCCTGCTCGGTCGGCAGGAAGAACGTCATGTAGACATCGGACAAGTCGACCATGTTGATCGCCCGGCCGCCGCTGCCGAGAACTTCGCCCGGCTGAGCCACCCGGAACTGCACCCGGCCGTCGCGCGGCGCCTTCAGCGTGCTGTCGGCGATGTCAGTCTCGATGCTTTCGATCGCGGCCTTTGCGGCATCGACTGCAGCCTCGGCATCGACGATCTGGGCCTTTGCCGCGCCGATCGCCGCCTGCGAAGCGGCAAACTGCGCCTGAGCGGCGCCGAGATTGGCGCGGGCGCCGCGCTCGGCCGCCCGGTCATCGTCGAGCGCCTGCTGCGATATGGAATTGTTGAGGATCATCTGCTCCGAGCGGGCAAGCCTTGCCGCGGCATGGTCCAGTTCCGCCTGACGCTGCTCGATCACCGCTTGCGCCGCGGATTTCTCGGCTTCGCGCTGGGCGACGAGGCTGTTCGCCGTCTCGACGGCAATTTCCGCGCGGCGAAGTTCGGCCTGCGCCTGTCGCTTGCGGGCTTCCAGCTGGGTGGTGTCCATCACCGCAAGCGGCTGCCCCGCGCTGACAAAATCGCCCTCATTGACGAGAATGTCGCTCAGCCGCCCGCCGGTCTTGGCGGCAATATCGATCTCCACGGCCTCGATGCGGCCATTGCCGCTGGCAAATCCCTCAGGCAGGTTCGCATCATTCATCTGCAGGGCGTAGTAGCCTCCGGCCGCCGCGCCCGCGACCACGAGCGCGACCAGCCATCCCTTGCCCGGCAGTTTCATGATAGCCCCCTCAAAATCAATAAAAGCGCCTGCAAGGCGCGCATCAATCTATACGTTCAAGGCAAACTACATGCCCGGAAACATAAGTCAACACAAGTTGACTTTGAGGGATGAGCCGCCGGGCATTGCGGGATGCGGCCTGTTCGGAAGCTATTCTGCGGTCGGGGGTAGACGGCACACCTGGCTACGCACAGGCCTTCGTCTGCGCGCGACGACATCGCCGCACAGGGGCCTACTTCGCCCCCGCTGCCTCGCAGGGCAACTGCATCCTAAACTCCGCACCGCCGCCTTCGGCGTTCCGGGCGATGAGTGTCCCGCCCGATTCCGTGACGATCGAGAAGCTGATCCAGAGGCCAAGTCCGGTCCCCTCGCCGACGGTCTTCGTTGTGAAGAACGGCTCGAACACCTTGGCGAGGTCGGCTTCCGCGATCCCCGGCCCGTTGTCGCGAATGACCAGTTCCACGGTGGAGCCGGTACGGTTCGCCTGCAGCCACACCGCCGGATCAGGCCGGCCGGCGACGGCATCGAGCGCGTTGTCGACCAGATTGACGATCACCTGGTGGATTTGCCCCTCGTGCGCCGTGACATAGAGGTCTGGCGTACTGTCGATCGTCACCTTGGCCGCGGCGTTTTTCGCCCGGACGGCGAGTTGGGTCGAGTTTCTCAGCACTCGGTCGAGGTCGACCGATTGCCGCTCGCCGGTGCGGCTGAACGACAGCCGGCGGAGGTTCTTGACGATGTCGCTGATGCGATTGGCGCCCTCGATCGTGCCGTCGAGCAGCGGGCCGAGGTCGGACAATATCGGCCCTATCCTGAGATCGGCGCGCAGGCTGGCGAGTTCGTCTTCATCCGCCTGGCCATGCACCGCGTCGAGATACCGAACGAGGTTTCCGCGGTAGCGGTCCAGCGTATGGATATTGGCATAGACGAAGCTGATCGGATTGTTGAGCTCGTGGGCGACGCCCGCCACGAGGCGGCCGAGGCTCGCCATCTTCTCCTGCTCCACCAGCTGCTTTTGCGCCAGTTGCAGTTCGAGATGCGCCTGGTGCAAGGCCTGATAGGCCTGGTGCAACTCGCTGATCGGGCGGCCGGTAAGAACCGCACCAAAACGGCGGCGCCGGCCGTCGAACAGGGCGGCGCAGCGCATGGCAAGGCATTCCGCTCCCCCCTCCGCCGTGCGGAAGTGGAGATCGCCTTCAAGAACCTTGCCCTCCTGCCCGGCGCCGATCAGCCGCTTCGCCTCCGCGACATCGCCGGTAGCAACATAGTCGAAAATCCGGCTGCCAAGGACGTCGGCTTCCGGCCGGCCGATCAGTGTCAGGAAAGCAGGATTGACCTTGCGGATCACGCCGTCGCTGCTGCATGCGATCAGAATATCCGAGACCGAGGCAATGACACTGGAGATGAAGGTTTGAGCCTCTTCCAGTTCGGCGTTCTTGCGCTCGAGGTCCGCTTCGTTGCGCAGCAGTTCAGAATAGACCTCGTCCATGCGGTGGATCACATCCACCCACATGGATTCGCCCGCGTCATCGAGCGTCATGGCGCCCGGCAGGGAAATCCTGCTGATGAGGTCTTCGCCGGTCCGTCCGGGCAATTCAGTCGATCTCGTCATCGGGATAGCGCCGTAAATCGTATCGCTCGATCTTGCTGCGCAGCCCGACGCGCGACAAGCCCAATTCGTCCGCAGTGTGGCTGATATTCCCGTCGTGACGGGTGAGGCTCGCCTCGATTGCCTGCCGTTCGATCTCCGCCACGATATCCTTCAACGCACGGGGGCGGCCACCGGTTTCGGGCGGTCGGACGTCGCCGATCCCGCGAATCTCCGGCGACAGCAGCGACGGCGGCAGCGGTCCGTTGCCATCGGCCAGCACCACCATGCGCTGGATCTCGTTGTGAAGTTCGCGCACGTTGCCGGGCCAGTCATAGGCCATCATCAGGTCGAGCGTTTCCGGATGGAACCCTGACACCTGCCGCTTGAAGGCCTGGTTGATCTGGGTCAGCGTCCGGGCGGCGATAGCCGGAATGTCGTCCTTGCGTTCCTTCAGCGCCGGCATGTGGATCGGAAAGGCCGCCAGGCGATAGTAGAGGTCCCGGCGAAACCGGCCCGCCGCCACGTCGGCAAGCAGGTTGCGGTTGGTGGCAGAGATCACGCGGACATTGACTTTGCGCGGCCGCTGCGCCCCGAGCGGGCGGATCTCGCCCTCCTGCAGCACGCGCAGAAGCTTGACCTGGAAGGCAGGCGAGGTCTCGCCGATCTCATCGAGAAAGATGGTGCCGCTGTCGGCGAGTTCGAACAGACCGATGCGATCCTGGTAGGCGCCGGTATAGGCGCCCTTCTTGCAGCCGAAAAGCTCGCTTTCCAGGAGCTCGTCCGGCACCGCCCCGCAGTTTTCAACCACGAACGGCTTGTCGGCGCGGGCGGATTCGTGATGCACCGCACGCGCCAGCAGCTCCTTGCCGGTTCCCGACGCACCGGTGATCAGCACCGAAACGTCATAGCCCGCGGCCCGCTTCGCGAGCATCAGCGACGGGATCAGCGGACTTTCCTCGGTATGGACGATCCGGTCGAAACCGAATTGCTGCCGTTCGATGCGCCGCCGGTCGTCCACCACCTTGCGCAGCATGCTGCTTGCCGGCTTTGCCTCGACGCGCACGTCACCGGCTTCATGCTGCAGCCGCCAGAGATCGATGCTCTCGCGCACGCAGTCGATCAGCTTCTCCGGGCTCCAGGGCTTGGTGATGTACTGGAAGATCCCGGCATTGTTGACGCCTTCGATGATGTCCTCGGAATCGGTATAGCCGGAAATGATGATGCGGATCGTATCGGGCCACCGTTCGCGCACGCGTTTGAGAAACTCGACGCCGTTTTCGCCCGGCATGCGCTGGTCGCACAGCAGGACCTGCACGAGCTCGCCTTCCATTATCGCTTCGGCCTCCCGCGCATTGCGCGCCGAGATCACCTCGAACTCGTCGGATAACACCCGTTCGATGGCTTCCAGCGACCGCACCTCGTCATCCACCACCAGGACGGTTGCCTGTCCCTTGTTCATGGATCATCCCCCCTCACGCCAGCTACCGTTTTGCTGCCATACCCCAGGGATGGCAAGGGCCGACGCTATCTGAATTTCTGCATCCGGCACCTGAAATCGTCGCCCGGCGCACGGATGGGCGCCGGACAGCTTGTTGAAACCAGGACGGAAAGACGACCAGGACCATGATCCCTGCCTAGCAGATGCGTGGCAATTGTTCGCCCGAAAGCCAATCGACGATCCGTCCCCCACCGAAGGATGTTTCCATCTGGACGAAGCCGTTGGGGTCCTCCACCGCATGCCCGATCAGCGACGCCTCGGCGCCGAGCGGATGCGCCCGCATGGCCGCAAGCACGGCCTCGACGGCTTCCGGCGCGACGACCGCCACCAGCTTGCCCTCGTTGGCGACATTCAGCGGATCGAGACCGAGGAACTCGCAGGCCGCCGCCACTTCCGGCTTCATCGGGATCGCCTCCTCATCGATGCGGAAGCCGACATTCGACTGGCTGGCGATCTCGTTGAGCGTGGCGGCGATGCCGCCGCGTGTCGGATCCCGCATCAGCCTTATATGCTGTCCGCCAGCCGCGACCATCTCGGCCACGAGACCGTGCAGTGCTGCGCAGTCCGATACGATATCGGTGTCGAATTCGAGGTTCTCGCGCTTCGACATGACGGCCACGCCGTGATCGCCGATGGAACCCGAAACGATGACCGCGTCGCCCGGGCGCGCCGCATCGGCACGAAGGTCCAGGCCGGCCGGGACCGTGCCGACACCTGCGGTCGAGATGAAGACGCCGTCGGCCTTGCCGCGCTCGACGACCTTTGTGTCGCCGGTGATGATCGGCACGCCGGCACTGCGCGATGCCTCGCCCATGCTGGCCGCGATCCGGTCGAGGTCGGCGAGCGGAAAGCCTTCCTCGATGATGAAGGAGGCGGAGAGATAAAGCGGCACGGCGCCGGCCATGGCGATATCGTTGATCGTGCCGTTGACCGCGAGCGTGCCAATGCTGCCGCCGGGAAAGAAGAGCGGCGAAACGACATAGCCGTCGGTCGTCATCACCATGCGCCCGGCGGGCACCGGAAAGGCCGACTGGTCGTTGCCGGCGCGCAGCCAGTCATTGTCGAAGGCCTTGTGGAAAATCCCCTCGATCAACTGCGCCATGGCCCGTCCGCCGGCGCCGTGGGAGAGATCGACGCGGCCGTTCCTGAGGTCGAGCTTTCGTTTGTTGGCTTTGAGGATCACGTTCATGCGGCGGTCTCCCGAGCTTGGCGGGCTTTGGCGTGTTCGCGAAAGCGGCCGTAGGTCCAGTGGGCGGCACAGGCGCCTTCGGAAGACACCATGCACGATCCCATCGGCGTATCCGGCGTGCAGACGGTACCGAACAGCTTGCAATCGGACGGCTTCTTGACGCCGCGCAGGATCGCCCCGCATTCGCAGGCCGGATTGTCCTTCGCCTGCGGCGTGACCATCGCGAACCGCTTCTCCGCATCATATTCCTGATATTGCGGGCGCAGCCGCAGCGCGCCGTAAGGCACCTCGCCGAGGCCGCGCCACTCGAAGCTCTCTCGCACTTCGAAGAATTCGGCGACCTCGTCCTGGGCCTTGCCGTTGCCGGTCCTGGTCACTGCCCGGATATACTGGTTCTCGACCTCATGCCTGCCGGAATTCACCTGACGGACCAGCATCAGGATCGCCTGGATGACGTCGAGCGGCTCGAAGCCGGCAACTACTACGGGTTTCTGGAATTTTTCCGCGAAGAACTCGTAGGGCTCCGTCCCGATCACCGTGCTGACATGGGCCGGACCGATGAAACCGTCGATCTTGATCAGCCCGAGTTTCGACACGTCGGGGCTTTCCAGAATGTTCTGGATTGCCGCCGGGGTCAGCACGTGATTGCAGAAGATCGAGAAATTCTGCAGTTGCTTGGCGATTGCGGCGCGCAGCGCCAGCGCCGTCGGCGGTGTCGTCGTCTCGAACCCGATGGCGAAGAACACCACTTCCCGATGCGGCTCGTTCTCGGCGATCTTCAGGGCATCAAGGGTCGAGTAGACCATGCGGATATCGGCGCCCGCCGCCTTCGCCTTGAGCAGGCTCGAACCGTCCGAGCCCGGAACCCGCATCAGGTCGCCATAGGTGCAGAGCGTGATCTCCGGCCGCATGGAAAGCGCGATCGCCGCGTCGATGCGGCCAATCGGCAGCACGCAGACGGGACAGCCCGGTCCGTGGATCATCCGGACATTGGCCGGCAGCATGTCCTCGAGGCCGTAGCGCGAAATGGCGTGGGTGTGCCCGCCGCAGAATTCCATGAAATGATAGCTGCGGGCGGGATCCGCCTGGGCCGCGATCTGGCTGGCGATCTCCTTGGCGATCCGTCCGTCACGATACTCGTCAATATACTTCATGCCGCATCTCCCAGCGCTGCTTCGCGGATCAGCGCCAGCGTCCGCTCGGCCTCCTCCGCATCGATCTTCGCCAGCGCATAGCCGACGTGCAGGACCAGATAGTCACCGGGCTGCACATCATCGACGAGTGCCGTCGATATGATCTTCGAGACACCGTCCAACGTGACTTTTGCCATGTTGTCGGGCAGCACCTCCTTTACCTGGACCGGTATGGCTAGGCACATTTTGTCGGCTCCTCCAGTTGAGCAGGATCGCTCCTGAGGACGCGGTGCAACCAGGCCGCCTGGCCGAGCGCAACGCCTCCGTCGTTTGCCGGCGCCCTGGCCGGAAGATAAGGTTCGAGCCCAAGGCCGCGCAGCGCGTTTGCGAGGCCGTGGGCGAGGATGCGGTTCATGAAGCAACCGCCGCCAAGGACGATCTTGCGCGTGCCTGCCTTTACCGCAGCGCGCGAGACCCACGCCGCGAGCCCGGCGATAACCGATCCGTGAAAGAGGTTCGCGGCGGCTGCCCCTTTCAGGCCACGGTCCGCCAGATGGGCAAGCACGGGCATGAGGTCGAGGTTATCGGCGGTGATCGCATAGCCCGCCGGCAAGCGACAGGGCGCATCGACGAGCTCTTCCAGTTCCATTGCCGCCTGACCCTCATAGCCCTGCTCCAGTCTCACGCCTGATATTGCGGCAGCCGCGTCAAACAGGCGGCCCATGCTCGACGTGTGCGGCGCCCGCATGCCGCCCGACAGCATTCGAGCCAGACGGATCGCCCCGTCGTGATCGGGCAGCAGGCGGGCAACGAGATCCATCCGGCCGGTCGCATGCAGGGCGGCCACGGCCATTCGCCACGGTTCCCGGGCCGCCTTGTCGCCACCGGGCAGCGGCATCGGAACAAGGGAACCCGCCCGTTGCCAGCGGCCGGCATCGATCACGAGCATTTCTCCGCCCCAGATACCGCCATCGGCGCCGTGGCCGTGCCCATCCATCGCGAGGCCCAGAACCGTGCCGTCGAGGTGATGTTCGGCGGCAACCGCCGCCACATGGGCGAGATGGTGCTGCACCCTGAGGAGCGGCAGGCCCAGGTGTTCCGCAATACGCACGGAACGGAAATCCGGATGCAGATCGCAGGCGGCGAATTCGGGCCGGACGTCGAGGATGGAACAGAGATGCGCGATCGTCTCCTGCTGGAAGCGGATCGTCTCGGCATTGTCGAGGCTGCCGACATGCTGGGAGAGAAACGCTTCCCGGCCGCGGGTGACGCAGACCGTGTTCTTGAGATCGGCTCCTGTCGCGATGACCGGTGGCCCGTCTTCGGGAAGTTCGACGGGCTCCGGAACGAAGCCCCTCGCCCTGCGCAGGAATGCCGGGGCCCCGTTGATGATCTGCATCACGGAATCATCCGCACGCACGACGATGTCGCGGTCGTGGGTGACGATCAGGTCGGCGATATCGGACAATCGCCGCTTCGCCTCTTCGTTGCCCGACGCCAGCGGCTCGCCGCCGGGGTTGGCGCTGGTGGCGACCAGGGCGACGGGTTGCACCGCGCCGGAAGAGGCCAGCGCATCGAAAAGCAGATGGTGAACAGGCGCGTAGGCCAGCATAACGCCGATCCGCGTCAGGTTCGGCGCCAGTGAAGACGGAAGAGCGCAGCGACTGTCGGTAAGCACGATCGGCCGGGCGGCGCTTTCAAGCAGCTTCGCCTCCTCGCGTGTTACACCCGCGATCATGCGCGCTGCCGCAATGTCGCGGACCATCACCGCAAAGGGCTTCTGATCGCGCCCCTTTCGCGCGCGCAAGTTTTCAATGGCTGCTTCGTTGCGCGCGTCGCAGATGAGGTGAAAGCCGCCGATCCCCTTGAGAGCGACTATCCTGCCTTCGCGAATGGCACCCGCGATTTCGGCAATCGGATGGCTGAGGCGCGGCCCGCAATCGGGACAGGCAACGGGTTCGGCATGAAAGCGGCGATTTCGTGGATCGGTGTATTCCGGCCGACAGGCGGCGCACATCGGAAATACGGCCATCGATGTCTGTGCCCGGTCGTAGGGGAGCGAACGGGTGATGGTAAAGCGCGGCCCGCAATGGGTGCAGTTGACGAAGGCATAGCCGTGAAAGCGGCTGTCCGGATTTCGCAGTTCGCCAAGACAGGCATCGCAGACGGCGGCATCCGCGGCAATCCGGGTCGCGGCCCTGCCGCCCCGGCTTTCAAGGATGGCGAAGCCGTCGCCGCCGGTCGGGGCAAGCTCGCAGACCTCGATGTCGTCAATCCGGGCCAGTGGCGGCGCCTGCTCGCGCAGTGCGACGACAAAATCGCCGGCCGCCGGGCCCTCGACCTCGATCAGCACGCCGTCCGCATCGTTCAGCACATGTCCCGCCAGCCCCATGTCCCGGGCAAGTCCATAGGCGAAGGGCCGGAAGCCCACGCCCTGCACGCAGCCGCGCACGCGAAGGCGTAGCCGTGAGACGGCCTCAGTCGGAAATGCGGTGGCGACCCTCGCCATGGTTCAGATCGCCCTTGCCTTGACGGCCTGCAGCGCCGCCGAGGCCTCGAGCCAGGCGTAGAACGCCTCCATGCCCTCGCCGGTGCGGGCGGAAACAACCAGCGTGTGCAGCTTCGGATTGACCTTGAGCGCATTGGCAATGCAGAGCCCGACATCGAATTCGAGATGCGGCAGCAGGTCCGACTTGTTGAGGATCATCAGGTCCGCGGCGGCAAACATGTCGGGATATTTCAGCGGCTTGTCTTCGCCCTCGGTGACCGAAAGCACCGCGACCTTGTGGGCCTCGCCAAGATCAAAGGCGGCGGGACAGACGAGATTGCCGACATTCTCGATGAACAGCACCGAGCTCTGTTCGAGCGCAAGACCTTCCGCCGCATGGCCGACCATGTGCGCGTCGAGATGACAGCCCTTGCCGGTATTGATCTGGATCGCCTGTGCGCCGGTGGCGCGGATGCGGGCGGCATCGTTGGACGTCTGCTGATCGCCCTCGATCACGCAGATCGCCAACCGGTCCTTCAGATCGTTGATGGTGCGAACCAAAAGGCTGGTCTTGCCGGAACCCGGGCTCGAGACGAAGTTCAACGCGAACACCCCCTTGCGGGCGAAGACGGCGCGATTTTCGCGGGCGAAACGATCGTTCTTCGAAAGGATGTCCTGTTCGATCTGGATGATCCGTTCCTGGCTCATTCCTGGGACATGCACTCCTGCGATGCCCATGCCGTAATGCACATCGCCGTCTTCGCCATGATGGTGATCATGGTCGTGATGATGATGGTGGCCATGGCCGTGATCATGATGGTGGTGATAGTCCCCGTGTTCATGATGCCCATGGTGCCCGTGGGAATGGCTGTGCCCGTGCGTTTTGCCGTCGCCCGTTTCGATGACGGTCTCGCCGCCGCATCCGCATACAGTGCACATCAGATCACCTCCATATCCCTGATCTTCATTTCATCCCCCGCCGTCATCTGCACGCGATGGCGGCCACAGTCCGGGCAGGCGCCGAAGCGTTCCGTCAGAGCTACCGTCTTTTCGCAATCGAGGCACCAGCCTTCACCGGCAATACGGTTGATTTCGAGCGTTGCCCCTTCGGCGATGGTTCCCCGCGTCACCGCCTCGTGGCAGAAGGCCAGCGCCTGCGGATCGACATGGCTCAAGACCCCGAGATCGAGCCGCACCGATCTGACGGCGCGCGCGCCGTTCCTGCGCGCCGTATCACAGACGATTTCGACGACGCTTTCCATCAGCGACATTTCATGCATGGCGAGCCTCGCTCAGGTTGATTTCGAACGCGACGCATGGATCGAACAAAGCCACCAGTTGCGCAACGGCTTTCTGCCCTGCGTCGACATCGAGCCTGCAGGAAAGCAGCGTCTCGACCAAGGGGCCGGCCGGATGAAAGTTCCATTCCGTCGGTGCAAGAATGCGATAGCTGCCGATCAGGCCGTCGGCTCCGATTTCCGCCGTGTGATAGAGCCTGCCGCGCGCGCATTCGACCACCCCGCAGCCGCCAGACGATGAGGTGGGCCGGCCTTCGAGCAGCGGCGCGAGGTCGACGTTCTCTCCCCCCGCCATCCGCCGGAGCTGTTCGAGACAGAGACGCACATCGTCGATGCGGGCGAGAAAGCGCGAGGCCATGTGCGGCTCGTTGCCGGCAGCACCGTTGCAAAGCCGCGCACAGGCGCCCGTCTCGGCGATCCGTCCGGCCAGATAGGGAAGTGCCTCGTAGCCCTGGACACGGGTGAGGTGGCCGATCACTTCGGCGTCGTCGGCTCCCTGCAGCGCATCGGCGCGCCGGCGTCTGAAAATCTGGTCGCGGCGGGTCTCGCCCAGAATTGCGGCGCAGACCGACCCGGCTGCCGGCTCCCGGTCCGTCTCGCCGATCCCGAGTCCCCGCGCTGCCGCCGCAAGCCGGGCGACCGGCGCGTCGAACATGCTGTCGTCGCTCTGCCCGCTGCGGACCCTGGCAAGGATCTCGTGCGAGGCGGCAAGCGCCTCACGCAGAAACCCGGCTTCCGCCGCCCCGGCCTTTACCTTATCCGACGGCCAGGCAAGGACGAACGCCCGCAGGGTTTCGAAGACACGCTCGGCAAGCAGGCCGAAAGCTGCGAGACGGCGCTCGTCCGCCCCCATGGCATGGCCTGCGGCCCCCAGGAGCGCCAGCCGCGCCGCAACGGACTGGGAAAAACCGCAGAGCGAGAAGAGCTGACCGGCGAGCGCCGGGGCTTCCTCGGGGCGACGGCCGACAAACAGGCGCGCCAGACCTTGGGGCCGGCTGGCGCTGACCTCGACGGCGCAGACGCGCCCCCGGGCGATCCTGACATTGATCCTGATCGTGCCTGCTCCGAGCGCGAACGTCATCGGGGATCGGCTCCCTCGACGCGGAAACGGCCGCGCAGCATGTCGCGACGGCTGACTGCCGGCGCCGGGGCCGGCGGCTCCTCAAGCGTGGCCGGATCGAAGAACGCCCGCGCCGCCTCTTCCGCTGTCGCCAGCGCCGCCTCCATGGTCTCGAATTCGAAGACAGGCGAAAAGAGCGAACACGAATCCACCCGCCCGATGCCATCGAGGTCACCGGCGATGAACTCGACCTCGCCGGCCGGCAGCCCGACGCGAACCGTCATGCCGGCGTCGACATGGGCGGCCGGGACACCATCCGGCAGATCGGCGGCAACAAGGTTCATGAACCACGGCGTGGTGACGATGCCGTAGGCGCGTCCGCCGTAGCTGCGAAAGCCGGTCGCCGCCACCTCGAGCGCATCATTGCACACGGGAAGATCGGCCATGGCGCCGAGATGGATGCTGCGGTAGCGCTGCTCGAGACGTCGACCGACCGCATGCGCCGGATCCTCGCCAGCTTCCGCCGAGGCCCCGTGGTCAGCGATCATCGCCCAGCCTCATGAACTTGGACTGCAGCGCATCGCAGTTCGGACAGCGCCAGTCTTCCGGAAGGTCCGCGAAAGGCGTCCCCGGCTCGATCTGCCAGACCGCATCGCCTTCCGCCGGATCATAGACATGCCAGCAGATACCGCACTCCATCCGGTCCTCGTCGGTCACCGTCTCGCGCTTGCCGAAGTTTTCGAACGCGCTCATTTGAAATAGGCCTCCTCGATATCCCGCAACCGGGTCTCGGAATCACGGAAATCCTCTTCGGCCGCGAGCGCCACGGACGGCACGTCGCAGATTTCCAGGGTGTCGAGGATGATCGTGTCCATGGCATTGTAGAACTGCACGGACCAGACGTTGCGCGCGCCCGTCGCCACGATCCGGCAGCTGCCGTAGCCACGCGAGGTCAGCTGCACCGGCCCGGCACCCAGCGTTTCCTGCAGGAAGTCCATGTCATCAGGGCTCATCGGCAACAGCGAAAATGTAATGACGTGCGGGGCCTCTCCGTCGGTGTAAGCGGCGCAGCGCTCGCCGACCTCGTGGAGGACCGGCATGACATTCATGGCGCCGACCGGCGGCACCCCCGGTACGAGAGACGTCGGCAGGACCGAACACGCCTGTCGCACGACTGCCGGGATGGACGCGACCTCGACATAGTCGGCAAGCGTGGCACCGTCGGCATTCGTGAACCGGATGCGCCAGACACCAGCCATGACCGCTTCCTGGATCTGCGCGATGATGCCGTTCTGCAGTGCGGCAACGCCGGCGACCTCGCCCTCCCCCAGGGTTTCGCGAATGAGTTCACGGTCGTCATCGGAAAAGTCGGTGATGTCGAAGAGACGGCCGGGCTCAGAGGCCTTCTGCACCGCCAGCGCATCGGCGATCTGCGGCAGCAGGGCTGCGGTCTGGCGACAGCGGCGGATCATCTCCTCCGCCGTGCTGGTGGCCAGAAAGTTCAGCTTGCGCGTGGCAAGCGGCGCGTCCGCCCCGATCGGCATGATCGTCATCGCCGCATCCTCGCCCTCGGGGGCGACCCAGAATCCCGCCTTCATCGTATGATTTCCTTGCCAGCGTGGGTGATTTCAACCTTGGGGCCGCCCGACGGCACCATGACGGGCGCATCCGGCGCCAGCCAGGCGCCGATCTTGTCGAGATATTCCGACCAGTCGCGGATCTTTCCGAGAACGCCGATCGGCAGTTCGCGCCGCGTCACGACCAGGCTCGGCATGACCACGACGTTGAAGCGCGCCTTCAGCTTTTCCTCCGCGGCCCGTTGCACGACCGCGCCACGCAGGTGCCCGGAAAAGGCCTGCAGAATCTCCGGCAGGACGACGGCGACGTCGTCCGATTCCGACCGTTGCTTCGGATCACCGGTGAAGAACAGGATGGTGTTGACGGCCTCGCCCGCTGCCGGGGCGAGGAACGCGTCGATACTCGCTTCGTCCACGAAGGGCAAACCCGTCCGCTCGCCGAGTGCGCGGATTAAAACAGATGGCATTGGCTCCTCCTGGCCGAATGATGCTGCGACATGTTGCTGAGGTTCACTGCAAGCGCCGTGCCATTACGGTGATCAGCGCGATTGCACTGATCCGTAAGGATTCCTTCCAGCAGGATGGGTGCGGGCGGGTCGAAAAGTGGAAATCTTCTTTCCAGCAAGGAAAGACAGCTGTCACTTTTCACGCAGATGTTCGGGGAGCTCCGGCTCGCGGTCGATCAGATCGGCAAAGAGCTGCTCGAAGGCGCGGCCGTCCACGGCTTCCGCGAGGCCTTTGAGGGCGTTGTTGATGGCGGTCGCTTCCGCATCGTCGAGAACGCGGATCGCCGAGCCGAGATGGGTAAGCACATAGGTGCCGGGCGGCTGTGCACCAACCAGCATCATCGATATCGTGGAGATCGCGTCGTGACGCTCGCAGCGGGCAACATGGTCGTTGCCGTCGACAACCCGCATTGGGATTCCGATGCACATGGCGCTGCTCCTTCCTGTCGTGCCCTGGATGAAGATCTCCCGCCCTCTCTCATTGCGGGCGGGAGACCGTGTTTTGCAAAAACCGGACGATCAGCCGGCGAGAAGCGCTGCGCCGGTGACGGCAACGACAGCGCCGGCGACCCGGGCAGCCATCCGCGCAGCGCCGCCGAAGCGAACTGCGGCAAGAGCGATACCGGCCGCATGAAGGATGATGGTGGCGGCAAGGAAGCCCGCGATGTAGCCGCCGGCATTCGCCATGGCCGGCAGTTCCAGACCATGCGCGTGACCATGGAAGAGCGCGCATACACCGACGATCACCGCTGCGGCGACAGTCGGCACCTTCACCTCGAAGGCGACGAGCAGGCCGAGCAGCGCAACGCTTGCGGCAATCCCGGCCTCGACCAGCGGGAGCTCGATGCCATAGATCCCGAGCAGCGCGCCGAACGCCATGACGACCACGAAGGCTGCCGGCACGATGAAGCGCGCCCTGCCTTCGAGTGTCGCCGCCCAGAATCCGACCGCGACCATGGCCAGGATATGATCGAGACCGCCGAACGGATGGGAAAAGCCGGCGCTCAGGCCATCGGCATGGTGGCCCGTATGCGCCTGCGCCATCGCGGGCAGGGCCGTGAAGGCGATAGTGGCCAGAAGTCTTGTGTAGTTCATGACGGTTCCCCTCAGGCTGTCAGAGCCGCGACGTCTGCGCGTCGCTCGTAACTTTCAAAATCGATGTCGTTTTCCAGGAGTGGCGGGACGCTCGCGCCGGCCGGGCGGCTCCTGACGTCGATACCCCAGGAACGCAGCTTTTCCGCTGCGATATCGAGCGCTTGCGGGATGACCGCCTTGACCGGTCCGGTCAGCGGTCCGCCCCAATCCTCGAGATCGACCGGCTGGCAGCCGATCAATGCAAGCTCTTCGGGATAGTGTCCGAGGAGATCGGCAGCGCTCAGCACCTCCTGGAAACCGGTCTGGTGAAGGCTCATCTTCTTGGCGCCGGTGAATTTCGGCACTTCATCGCCTTCGACAAGCTTCAGCGTCCCCGGCACCAGACCGTAGTCGATGGCGTCGAAGACGATCAGCCGGTCGGCTTCGGTGACGAACTGCACGAGGTAGAGACCCTGCGTGCCGCCATCGAGGATCGTGACGTTGCCGGGCACCTCGAAGGCGCGGTGGAAAGCCTCCACCGCGCGAACGCCGAACCCCTCGTCGGCCCACAGGATATTGCCGATCCCGAGAACCAGGACACGCGGGCTAGCCGGAGAATTCCCGTCCATCTAGTCCTCCTCCCGGTCCTTGAACAGCCGCTCGCCCGAAACCATCGAGGAGATGATGCTCTGCCGGCTCATGATGTCCTCGCGCACCGCTACGTAGATGTGGACCATCGCGAAGATCAGGATCACCCACATGCCATAGTGGTGGTAGGTGTGGACGTCCTGGCTGTTCGGCCAGATCTGGAATACCCAGCCGAAAAGCGCGTACTGCCAGCTGTCGACACCGGTGCCCTCGCTGTAGAGCGCGAAGCCGGTGATGATCATGAAGATCAGCGGCAGCGTGAACATCAGGAACATGGTGAACTGCGCCAGCGGGTTGTGCCCGACGTATTTCTTCGGCTTGCCGACGAGGAACGTGTACCAGCGCACCTCATGCAGCCACTCCCGCCAGAACTGGCCGCTCCAGAAGGGCACGTAGAAGATCTGCCTCGCATGCACATTGCCGACAAAGGCCCAGTAGACCCGCAGGATCATCGCGACGGCCAGGACCTGGCCTGCGGCGAAATGGATGAAGCGGATGTAGCCCATGACATAATAGTCGCTGGCTTCCCCCGGCACCGAGGGCAGCGGACTGGCGATGAAATAGCCGGTGAGCGCAAGCGCGACGATCGCGAATGCGTTCACCCAGTGCCAGAGGCGCACCGGCGCCTCGTAGACATAGACGCTCTGGACTTCGACGGCTTTCTCGCCGTGCGAATCCGAGGCTATCGGTTCTGACAAGCTCATGCGCATCCCTCCCTAGCGCACCTGGATGTTAGCCATTTCCTGGCCATCCGGGCTCATGACATGGGTGGAGCACGCCAGGCACGGATCGAAGGAATGGAGCGTGCGCAGGATTTCCAGCGGCTGCTCGGGATCGGCCATCGGCGTATCCATCAACGACGCCTCGAAGGCGCCGATGTTGCCCTGGTGATCACGCGGACTGCCGTTCCAGGTGGTCGGAACCACGCACTGGTAGTTGTCGATCTTGCCGTTCTTGATCTTGATCCAGTGTCCGAGCGCGCCGCGCGGCGCTTCGGTGAAGCCGACGCCCTTGACCTCGTCCGGCCAGGTTTCCGGCTTCCACTTGTCGACGAAGGCGGTCGCGCTGTCGCCGTTCTTGATGTTCGTCACCAGCTTGTCGTGGAAATAGCGCATCTCGCGGCCGGCCCAGACCGATTCCAGCGCGCGGGCCGCCGTACGGCCGAGCGTGGAAAACAGCGCCGACGTCGGCAGCGCCATATCGGTGAGCAGCTTGTCGACCGGATCCTTGAACTCGGACTTGCCCTGGGCATAGCCGATGATCCAGCGGGCGAGCGGCCCGACTTCCATGGCGTGGCCGCGCCAGCGCGGTGCCTTGATCCAGGAGTATTTCCCGGCCTCGTCGAGCTCCTGGATGTTCGTGCGGGTGCCCTTGGAATTGGGGCCGAGCTCGTAATGCGGCTCGGTCACGCCTTCCCAGGGATGCAGGCCCTTGCTCTCGTCCGCATACTTGTACCAGGAATGCGAGACGAACTCCTGGATCTCCTCCGGATCTTCGAGATCGACCGGGAAGATCTCGTTGAGATTGCCGTTGATGATCGCGCCGCGCGGAAGCTTGAGGCTCGCTTCCGAATAATCGTTGGCGTGCTCAGGCACGTCGCCATAGGCGAGCACGTTCTTGCTGGCGAGCCCGCCGCCATAGAGCCAGTCCTTGTAGAAGGAGCCGATCGCCATGACGTCGGGCAGGTAGACCATCTCGTTGAAGGCGATCAGCTGGTCGATGATCGAGGAAACGAGATTGAGCCGCTCGATGTTGATGGCGCCGACCGCGCCGGTCCCGTCGATGTTGATCGGGCAGGGAACGCCGCCGACCAGCCAGTTGGGATGCGGGTTCTTGCCGCCGAAGATCGTATGGATCTTGACGATCTCCTTCTGGAAATCGAGCGCCTCGAGATAGTGCGCAACCGCCATCAAGTTGGCTTCCGGCGGCAGCTTGTAGGCCGGGTTGCCCCAGTAGCCGTTCTTGAACGGACCGAGCTGGCCGGATTCGACGAACTTCTTCAGGCGCGCCTGGATGTCCTTGAAATAACCGGGAGACGAAAGCGGCCAAGCGGAAATCGACTGCGCCAAGGCCGACGTTGCCTTCGGGTCGGCCTTGAGGGCCGAAATGACGTCGACCCAGTCGAGCGCGTGCAGGTGATAGAAGTGCACGACGTGATCGTGCACCTGGAGCGCCAGCTGCATCAGGTTGCGGATCGAGTTGGCGTTTTCGGGAATGGTGATGCCGAGCGCGTTTTCGACGGCGCGCACCGAGGTCAGGGCGTGAGTGCCGGTGCACACCCCGCAGATCCGCTCGGTGAAGGCCCAGGCGTCGCGCGGGTCGCGGTTCTTGAGGATGACCTCGATGCCGCGCCACATGGTCCCGGTCGAGACCGCATTGCGGATGATGTTGTTCTCGTCGACGTTCACCTCGACACGCATGTGACCTTCGATGCGGGTCACGGGATCGACGACGATGCGCTTGCCCGAATTGTCGAGCGTGAAGCCATTAGGCGTTTGAATGGTCATGTTCTCGTTTCCGGCTGAAGGTTAGGCGTCGGTTTTTTCGCGCTTGGATGTGACCCGCTTGACGGCGGTGATGGCCGCATGGGCGGCAATGCCCGCCCCGACCACGCCCGCGGCAGCCATGCCGATGCGATCGGCGTTCGCCTCGATGCCGAACTGGTGCGTCTTGGTCAGACGATCATAGAAGCTGCCCTGATCCCAGAAACCGTCCTCCGAGCAACCGATGCAGCCGTGGCCGGACTGGATTGGGAAGGAAACGCCGGCGTTCCAGCGCACCGTCGAACAGGCGTTGTAGGTCGTCGGCCCCTTGCAGCCCATCTTGTAGAGGCAGTAACCCTTGCGCGCGCCCTCGTCGTCCCATTCCTCGACGAACTGGCCGGCATCGAAATGCGGCCGGCGATAGCACTTGTCGTGGATGCGCTGCGAATAGAACATCTTCGGACGACCCTGGCGGTCGAGTTCCGGCAGGCGGCCGAAGGTGGTGATGTAGGTGATGACGCCGGTCATCACCTCGGCGATCGGCGGACAGCCCGGAACCTTGATGATCGGCTTGTCCTTGATCACCTTGTCGATCGGCGTCGCCTGCGTCGGGTTCGGCTTGGCCGCCTGCACGCAGCCCCAGGAGGCGCAGGCGCCCCAGGCGATCACCGCCATCGCGTCTTCCGCCATCCACTTCAGCTTCTCGACGAAGGGCCGGCCGCCGTCGATGCAGAACATGCCGTCCTCGTTGAGCGGCGGATTGCCCTCGACCGCCAGCACGTACTTGCCCTTGTACTTTTCCTTGGTCTCTTCGAGGATCGCCTCGGCCTGATGACCGGCGGCGGCCATGATCGTGTCGTCGTAATCGAGCGAAATCATCGACAGGATCACATCCTTCACCAGCGGATGGGCCGAGCGGATGAAGCTCTCCGAACAGCAGGTGCATTCGAGACCGTGCATCCAGATCACCGGAACGCGTTCATTGGTCTCCA
This sequence comes from Pseudomonadota bacterium, assembly GCA_023399465.1. Lineage (GTDB taxonomy): Bacteria > Pseudomonadota > Alphaproteobacteria > Rhizobiales > Rhizobiaceae > Ferirhizobium. The sequence continues at coordinate 31,561 of JAEWPB010000110.1, read as the reverse complement.
GCGCCTGGGCCATGACGTTGGCCGTGCCCGGGCCAAACCCGAGGCTCGCCGCCGTCAGGCTGCAAAATTTGGTAAAGCTGCGCCGGGTGATGCCCTGACGGCGGATAACGTCGTAAAAAGTCTCGCTGGCGGCCATAATGCTCCTCCTGCTGCCCCATTCCCTGCTTGCCCGTGAAAACGGCCAAGCGCCTTGGTTCGGGCTTTTGCAAGAAGCGGACCAGATTGAGCGGCCGGATCGAAGGCTCCGCAACCCGCTGAATAAGCGTCAATATTCATGATTTCGCAGATTGCCCGGACAAGGCATGTTTACGCCGGATGGAAATGCGCCTTGCAGCAATGGACAGAGCGCTACCGGCAGTAAGCCGGCTTCAATGCGCCGTGCAGACCATGCAGGGATCGAACGACCGGATCACGTGCTGCAGGGCAGCAGACTTCGCGCCCATCCCGCCGGTATCGAGCCCGACAAGCGCGGATTCGAGCGGCCCCGGGGTTCCGGCGGCATCGCGCGGAGAAAAATTCCAGGTGGTCGGGGCGATGATCTGGTAGCGGCTGATACGCCCTTCGCTCAGCGTCATCCAGTGGCCGAGCGCGCCGCGCGCCGCCTCCACCAATCCGTAGGCGGCCGCCTCGTCCGGCAGGGCGAAGTGGCTGCAGAACTCCTCCTTCAGCTTCAGCTGACGCAGCCAGCCCTGCATGGCATGCACGAGGATGGCCGTCTCCAGCAGCCGGGCGACGACGCGGCTGCGGACATTGCTGGCGCCGTCCTCATTCAGGAGCGCGACGATCAGCGGGTGCTGCGCCACGGCCAGCCGTGCAAGCGCCCCGGTTTCCGCAGGCAGGCCGGAAAGGCGTGGCGACTTCGCCCAAGAGTAGGCGCCGGCCTTCGCTGCTTCGATGCGTGTTTCCGCCGCGGAAGGGCGCAAGTCGGTCTTCGCAAGCCAGGAGTGGCTGACGTCCTCCGATATCGCCTCTGCATCGAGCGGGCGCACGTCGCCGCCTGCCGTGGTGAGCCCGGCGGGCAGCAGCGAGGACGAGGCATCGTGATAGGCGCCGTAGGACAGAAGTTCGCCCGGACCGCGACCGGCTTGCGAAAGGGCGAGATCGTCGGCGACGCGCAGGAAGAAGCGAAAGTCGCCGCTCGCCCCGCTCGAATAGGCCTCGAGTTCGCCGGGTGTTTCCATCGACAGGATCGTATCCAGCGGTACGCCGAACACCACCTCCTCGAGGAACAGCTGAAGCTCTCCCAGGATGGATGCGAGCTGGACACGCTCGCCGACATCGATCGCCCGCGTCGTGCCGCCCGGCTGGAACGCGAGCGAATGCGGCCACTTGCCGGCGACGATGCCCATGATTTCCAGCAGCCGGCGGCGCATCGGCAGGAAGCGGGCGGAGGCGCTTCCGCTCACCGCCTTGAAGCGGTCCACCGCCTCGCCGTGCCAGGAGCGCCCCGCATATTCCTCGCGGGCGAAATCGGGCATGAAGAACACGAAGAAATGGGTGAGGTGATCGGCGAGGTTTTCCGCCGCATGCGCCAGATTGGCGGCAAGATAGCCGTTCGGCGCGGCGCGGCCGCCGGCAAGGTTGCGCAGCGCGGTGGCGGCTGCGATCGACTGCGAGACCGAGCAGATGCCGCAGATGCGCGGGGCGATCACGAGGGCGTCCGCCCCCGGCCGCCCGGCCAAAATCTGCTCGAAGCCGCGATAGAGCGTGGTCGTGACCTCGGCGCGCTCGATCGTGCCGTCGCGGATGTCGAGCGAGACCTCGAGATCCCCCTCCACCCGATTGAACGGGCCGGCAATGACGCGCGTCATCTTGTTCTCCCGCCCGGACGGTTCGGATCCCGCAGCACGCGGTCGGAGGTCGCATTTTCACGCACGCGGTCCGGCGTCGCCGACTTCGACAGGGCGGCGAGCGCGACGAACCAGGCCTTCGGCATGTCGAGCGGCAGCCCGACGGGAATGCCGCCGACCTTCGGCGTTTCGAGAAACCGGTCGTTCTGCTCGAAATTGGGCGAGGTACAGGCAATGCAGGAAAAGCCGCCATGGGTGCAGGACCCGGTGCCGTTCCAGGCGCGCTGGTTGCAATCGCCAACGGCCTGCGTCGCCTTGCAGCCGAGATGCTCCATGAGGCAGCCGAGATCGGAGAATTTTTCGGCGCTCGCCTTGAACTCGTAATATTCGTTGCGTTCGCAGCCGTGATGGGCGAGCGACTTGGCGAAGAATTTCGGACGCCCCAATGCGTCGAGATCGCTTTCGTCGAAGTCACCCATGCTGAGGGCGGCGATCGTTTCCATGATCCAGCCGGGGTGCGGCGCGCAGCCCGCCACATTGATGACGGGCATGCCCGATCGCGAGCGAAAATCGCTGCCGAGCGCACCACCCGTCTCGCTTCCCTCGTATTGCAGCCCGCAGGCATCGGTCGGATCGGGCAGCGCCGCATGGATGCCACCGTAGGACGCGCAGGTACCGACGGCGATGCAATGGCCCGCGCGCGGCGCCAGCATCCTTGCCCATTCGAGCATCGTCGTGCCGGTTCCGGCCAGCCGGTTGCAGAGCCCGGTGCCATCAGGTCCGCGAAGGATCGATCCTTCGATGCACAGGATGTCGAGAGGCGTCTCGCCGCGGGCGACGCTCTCGAGGATATCGACCACTTCGGAACCGCTTTCCTCACTCAGCGATGGGTGCCACAGCAGCCTGATGCCGAAACGGCCGAGTTCCTGCGCCCAGCCGCGGGCGCCATGATCCAGCACCGACATGGTACAGCCGCCGCAGCTCCCGGCCTGTAGCCAGAGCAGCGTCGTCGGTCGGTCGGGGGAAGGCGAGGAAATCGTCATGATGCAACCGCATTTTGCATCTCGCGCCATGGCGGTCAATAAGCCTGCGAAGAGATCGGCACGCGGGCGCCGACGACCTCACCTTGGGGCATCCGGCGCCCTGAAGCCCGCGAACAGCTGGCGGACCGCCTTGACGCCCTCGCCGGCAAGGTCAAAGCGCTTGCCGAATAGCAGCCACTCGTTGCACATGCCCTTGATCATCCATTTCGCCGCCTGCGACGCCGTCTCGGGCGTCCAGCGGCTGTCGAGCTTGCCAAGTCGACAGGCCTGGCTGAAGGCACGCCCGAAATTCCGGCTGTGGTAGTCGTCCAGCTCCTGCTGGGCACGCAATACGACCTCGAATTCCTCGGTATAGTTCGTTCTCAACAGGATCGTCATGATGCGCTGGCGGCGCTCATCGCCGCCAAGAAGAACAAGCCAGTAGCAAGCGGCATTTTCGATGCAGGTCAGGATGTCTCCCTCGCTGCTGGCAAGCTCGTCGAAATCGAGCATGTCTGCCTGCGGCAGGGGGACCGACCTGTAGAGCTCGAGAAACAGGTCGGTCTTGCTCGCAAAGTGCCAGTAGATGGCGCCACGGGTTACCCCGGCGGCAGCCGCCACGTCCTCGAGCGAACTGTTGGCGACTCCCTTTTCGAAGAAGACACGCTCGGCAGCCAGCAGGATGTTCTGGCGCGTCTCTTCCGCTTCAGCTTTCGTACGGCGCACGAAGTCCTCCCTGGCCGGCTAAGCGCCGGCCGTCTCTTATTCGCCCGGTGCCGCGGCCTCGGTGGCGACGCCCTCCTTGCTCTTTTTCTTCCCGAAGAGCTTCATGATGAACACGAAGAACACGGGAACGAAGAAGACGGCGAGAACCGTTGCCGAGATCATGCCACCGATGACGCCGGTGCCGATCGCGTTCTGGCTCGCGGCGCTGGCGCCCTGGGCGATCGCCATCGGCAGCACGCCGAAGGTGAAGGCCAGAGACGTCATCAGGATCGGCCGGAAACGCAGGCGCGCGGCTTCGATCGTCGCTTCCATCAGCGGCTTGCCCTCGGCGCGCAGGTCCTTGGCAAACTCGATGATGAGGATCGCGTTCTTCGCCGACAGACCGATGATCGCGATCAGGCCGACCATGAAGTACACGTCGTTCGACATGCCGCGAAGCATGACCGCCAGCACCGAGCCGATGACGCCCAGCGGCACGACGAGCATGACCGAGAGCGGGATCGACCAGCTCTCGTAGAGCGCGGCCAGAAGCAGGAAGACGAACAGGATCGACAGCGCGATCAGGGCCGGTGCCTGCGAACCCGACTGGATTTCCTGCAGCGACTGCCCGGTCCATTCGAAACCGAAGCCGTTCGGCAGTTCGCCGGCAAGGCGTTCCATCTCGGCGATCGCATCACCCGACGAATAGCCGGGTGCGGCCTGGCCGGTGACGCGCACCGACGGATAGCCGTTGTAGCCGACGATCTGCTGCGGACCGCGGATCCACTCCACCGTCGCAAACGAGGAAAGCGGAACCATGCCGCCGCTGGCGTTGCGGACGTTGAGGTTCAACAGGTCCGCCGTCTGCATGCGCTTTTCCGCATCCGCCTGCACCGTCACGCGCTGCATGCGACCGGAATTCGGGAAGTCGTTGACGTAGGACGAACCGAGGTTGCGGGAGATCGTCGAGTTGATATCCGCGAAGGTGACGCCGAAGGTGTTCGCCTTCTCGCGGTCGATGACCAGATTGACCTGAGCCGAGTCAGGCATGCCTTCGACGCGCATGCCGGCAAGCACCTTGCTCTGCTGGGCGCCGGCCATCAGTTCGTCACGCGCGGCCACCAGTGCCGCCTGGCCAAGACCGCCACGGTCCTGGAGACGGAAGGTGAAGCCGTTCGAGTTGCCGAGGCCCTGGATCGGCGGCGGCGAGAGCGAGAACGCAATCGCGTCCTTGATCGTGCCAAAGATCTGGCCATTGGCGCGCTGGGCGATGGCGGTGGCGGAATCTTCCGGCCCACGCTCGGACCAGTCCTTCAGGCTCACGAAGGCAAGGCCGGCATTCTGACCGGAGCCGGAGAAGCTGAAGCCGGAGATCGCCACGATGCGCTCCACGGCCTTCTCCTTCATGAAGATCTGCTCCACCTGCTGGATCACCTCGGCGGTACGGCTGGCGCTTGCCTCCGAAGGAGCCTGCATGTCGACGAGAAGGAAGCCCTGGTCTTCGTTCGGCAGGAACGAGGTCGGCAGCTGGATATAGGTGTATCCAAGGCCGACCAGCAGCGCCAGATAGACCACCATCATGCGGCCGGACCGCTTGGCGAGGCCGCCAACCATGCCGGAATAGCCATTCGCCGTCCTGTCGAAGCCACGGTTGAACCAGCCAAAGAAGCCACGCTTCTCGTGATGATCGTGCTTGATCGGCTTCAGGAACGTGGCGCACAGCGCCGGTGTCAGCGACAGCGCCAGGAACCCGGAGAACAGGATCGAGACAACCATCGTCAGACTGAACTGCTGGTAGATGATGCCGACGGCGCCCGGGAAGAAGGCCATGGGCACGAACACCGCCGTCAGCACGAGGGTGATGCCGATGATGGCGCCGGAAATCTGGCCCATCGCCTTTCGCGTTGCTTCTTTCGGTGGAAGTCCTTCCTCGGCCATGATGCGTTCGACGTTCTCGACGACGACGATCGCGTCGTCGACGAGGATGCCGATCGCAAGAACCATGGCGAACATCGTCAGGACGTTGATCGAGAAGCCGGCGACGTACATCACCGCGCAGGCGCCGAGCAGCGCGACCGGGACGACGAGGGTCGGAATGATCGTGTAGCGGATGTTCTGCAGGAACAGGAACATCACCAGGAACACGAGCACGACGGCTTCGATGAGCGTATGGATGACCTTTTCGATCGACACCTCGACGAAGGGCGTGGTGTCGTACGGGATTTCGTAGCTGATGCCCGGCGGGAAGAACTGTGCAAGCTCCTCCATCTTCTCCTGGATGCCCTGGGAGGTCGACATGGCGTTGGCCGTCGGCGAAAGCTGGACACCGATTGCCGCAGTCGGCTTGCCGTTCAGGCGGGTCGAGAAGTTGTAGTCCTCGCCGCCCACCTCGATGCGGGCGACGTCACGCAGACGCACCGACGAGCCGTCGGGATTGGCACGCAGCACGATCGAGCCGAACTGCTCCGGCGACGTCAGCTGGCCGCGCACCAGGACGGTCGCGGAGATCTGCTGGTTGATCGGGTTCGGCTGCGCGCCGATGCGGCCCGCCGAAACCTGTGCGTTCTGTGCTGTGATGGCATTGGTGATGTCATCGACGGTAAGGTTCAGGCCCACCAACTTGTCGGGATCGACCCAGACACGCATCGAGCGCTGGGTGGAGAACAGGGTGGCGCTGCCGACGCCCGGCACACGCCGGATTTCGCCGAGCACGTTGCGGCTGGCATAGTCGCCGAGGCCGACCGCATCGGTATTGCCGTCGGTCGAGGTCAGCGCAACCACCATGAGGAAGCCGGCGCCGGCCTGTTCGACGCGCATGCCCTGCTGGGTGACCGAGCGCGGAAGGCGCGGTTCCACGCGGGCAATGCGGTTCTGCACCTCGACCTGCGCCTCGCCGATATCCGTACCGGGGGCGAAGGTGACATTGATGGAGATGCGGCCCGATGCCTCGGAGGTGGACTCGAAGTAGATCAGTCCCGGAACGCCGTTCAGTTCCTCCTCGATCGGACGCGTCACGCTCTGGTACATGTCCTCGGGAGAAGCACCGGGATAGCTCGTCCCGATGGAAATCTGCGGCGGCGCCACGCTCGGATACTGCGCGACCGGCAGCATCGGAATCGTGATCAGACCGGCGATCATGATGAATATGGCGACGACCCAGGCGAAGATCGGCCTGTCAATAAAGAAACGTGACATTGGTCAGGACCTCAGTTCGCGGCGGTGGCCGGTTCGGCCTTCGCATCTTTCGCCGGCTGCGTACCGGCGCTCTCGCCTGCACTGCCCGCGGCCTCATTGCCCGGCTTCCATTCGGACGGCGCGACCACGCTGCCCGGACGTGCCTTCTGGAAGCCCTCGACGATGATCTTCTCGCCAGGCTGCAGGCCGCTGGAAACAACCCAGCGCTGGTCGATTGCGCGGCCGACGTTGATGCGGCGGATTTCGACGACATTCTCGGCGTTGACGACATAGACCTGGGCGCTGCCCGAGGTATCGCGCTGGACCGCCTGCTGCGGCACCGCGATCGCGTCCTTCTCGATACCCTGCTGGATCTGGACGCGAACATACATGCCCGGCAGCAGGTCGTTGTCGGGGTTGGGGAACTCGCCGCGCAGCGTTACCTGGCCGGTGGTCGTGTCCACGGCCGCTTCGGAGAACAGCAGCTTGCCGGTCTTTTCGTAGGCAGTGCCGTCGTCGAACAGCAGCTTCACTTCGGCGGAGTTCTCATCGCTCATCAAATCGCCGTCCTGCAGCGCCTTGCGCAGGCGGATGAGGTCGGTCGCCGACTGCGTGAAGTCGGCATAAACAGGATCGAGCTGCTGGATAGTTGCCAGAGCTTCGGCGCCGTTGGCGCTGACGAGCGCGCCTTCGGTGATCAGCGCACGGCCGATGCGACCGCTGATCGGCGCGGTCACGCTTGCATACTGCAGGTTCAGCTTCGCAGCCGCGAGGCCCGCTTCGGCGACGGCCACTTCGGCGTCGGCCTGTGCGAGCTGGGCGAACGCCTCGTCATACTGCTGGGCGCTCGAGACATTCGACTTGCGAAGCTGCTCCTGACGGTCGGCGGTCTGTCGGGCCTGAAGCTGGGCGGCCTTCGCCCGGCGCAGGTTTCCGTCCGCCTTGTCGACCTCGACCTGGAACGGCGCGGGGTCGATGCGATAGAGGACGTCGCCCTCCTTCACCAGCGATCCCTGCTCGAACACGCGCTCGACGAGAATGCCGGATACGCGCGGGCGAACTTCGGCGAGGCGCGTCGGTGCAATGCGGCCAGGCAGCTCGTTGTTGATCGGCAGGGCTTCGGCCTTGGTCGTGACCACGCCCACGGGCGACGGCGGCATCTGCGGCGGTGCTCCGGCTTCTTCCTTCTGGCAGCCGACGAGGACGAGGCCGGCCATGATGACGGCAATGGATGGTGCAGTAAAACGCATGCGAGCTCCACTTGAATGACCGCGCTCTTTAGGCAAAGAGTGGGAGGAAATTTTTTACAGACGTATTTGTATGTAAGCTGCAGCGCAAGATGAAAATTTCATTTTGACGAAAGCGTGAATGCGTCACTTCCCTCGATCAGGATCGAGGATGGAAGGAAAGCTTGCGGCCCTGCCCTGGCATCGATCCGGGCATCAACCGGGCCCGATGCGCGGCCTTGTGTAGCTGCGCAGCGGTCTGCCATGACGTCCATTCAGCCCACCGGAGCATGACGACGTCAAAGTGAGGACCCATCGGACGGAAAAGGCCTTCTCGGCCTTTTCCGATCACATTCGAGGCGGGTGAGCGTTCACCGCCGTGCAGCGGACGCTGTGATGCCGTCCAGGGCTGCGTCCGATCTTCCGGCGCAGCCATGCCCCGGGGTGCCGGGGGGCAACATCCCCTCTCCCGGCTATCCCCCGAAGGCGGGCTCGCCCCGAACGGGGAAGCTTAGATGAAACGCGGGCTGCGCTTTTCGACGAAGGCGAGCATGCCTTCCCTGCCGTCGGCAAATCCGGCGCAACGGCTGATGGAACGCGCCTCGAGCTCCAGCTGAACCTCCAGAGAGTTGGAGAACGAGTTTCGCAACAGATTGCGCACGCCGGCATGCGCCATGCCCGGTCCGCTCGCCAGCTTCCGTGCAGTGCCTAGCGCTACCGCGCCGAGTTCTTCCTCCGGCACGACCTGCGTCAGCAGGCCCCATTCAAGAGCCGTCTCGGCCGAGAGCTGGCGGTTGGTGTAGATCAGTTCCTGTGCGCGGCGCATGCCGACAAGGCGTGGCAGGATATAAGTCGCGCCGCCATCAGGGCTGAGGCCGACCTTCGTATATGCCATGGTGAAGGTCGTTCCGGCCGACGCGATCACGATATCGCCAATCAAAGCGAGACTGAAACCGGCACCTGCCGCAATCCCGTTGACTGCAGTAACGAGTGTCGCATCCATGTGAGCAAAGGTGGTGATCGTCTTGTGAAAGATGTCGGCTAGCTCCTTCAGCTTCCCGGAGCTCTGCTCGCCATAACGCGACATTTCCTTCAGGTCGCCGCCGCCACAAAAGAAGCGGCCGTTCCCCATCAGCAGCACCGTCTTGACGTTCGGATCGAGGTCGCAGCGGCGCGCGGCGTCACTGAGTTCTTTCGCCATGACCGCATTGAAGCCGTTTGCCGCCTCCGGACGGTTCAGGGTGATCCGGGCGAGATTGTCCTCGATCGAGAACTCGAGCGTCGTGTAGTCGTCCATATTCTGCTCCTCCATCAATGCTGGTTTTCGGGTATGTGGATCCGGAGACCGTCGAGTGCTTCGGTAACCTGGATCTGGCAGCAGAGACGTGACGTGGGTTTCCGTTCGGCCGCCACGAAGTCGAGCATCGGCTCTTCGACGAAGGAGACGGCTCCGGTGCCGTCTGCCCAGTTCTCGTCGACATAGACATGGCAGGTCGCGCAGCTGCATGCTCCGCCACAATCACCGATGATCCCCTCGATATCGTTGCGGGTAGCCGCTTCCATGACGGAAATACCGGTTTCCACCTCGACGCTGGTTGTTTCGCCACTCGCCGTAACAAACGAAATCCTCACCATTTTCCCTCCCCTTCCCGCCTTCAGTTCAGCAGGTCCATTATCGCGATGGCGGTGTCCGACAACCTCTCCACCGGCACTTCGGTGCCAGCCGCAATCCATTGCTTTGCCGCCATGAAATCAGCCGGCGCATTGACGGCCTCGACCGCCCGCACCCGGTTGTCGCGGAGGTGGAAGAGGGAAAACGAGCCGGCTTCGGCGCTTCCGCGCAGCACGGTTCGCGTTGCATCGATTGGCAGGCCGGCGATCTGGAGTTTCAGTTCGTACTGATCGGACCAGAACCAGGGCACCTCGGGTTTCGGCAAGGGACGTCCGGTCAGAACGCTGGCAACGATGCGCGCCTGTTCGAGCGCATTCGGCACGCTTTCGATCCGGTGCAGTCGACCGTCATAGAGGGAGAGCGGACGTCGGGTCACGTCACCGATCGCAAAGATGTCCGGAGCGGAGGTACGAGCCTCCTCGTCAACGAGAATGCCCTGGTCACAATCGAGACCGGCGGTCTGCGCCAGTTCGAGGTTCGGCAGGGCGCCGATCCCCGCCAGGATGCAATCCGCCGCGATCCTGGAGCCGTCGGAGAGGTGCAGCCCCGTTACCGCTCCCACGCGGTCCCGTTCGATCGTCTCGACCAGCGCGGAACAGCGAAACTCGACGCCTTCGGCCTGATGGCGCTTCACGAAGAAACTCGAGAGTTCCTCGCTTGCAACCCGCGCCAGAACCCGCGCTTCGCGTTCGATGACGGTCACGTCGCAGCCGAGCGCGCGCGCCGATGCCGCGACCTCCAGGCCGACATAGCCGCCGCCGATGATCGCCAGTTTCGAGCCGGGCTTGAGGCAACTGATCATGTTGTCGGCGTCGGCAATGCTGCGCAGTACATGGATGCCGGGCAGTTCGGCGCCGGGAACCGCCAGAGGTCGCGGCCGCGCGCCGGTCGCCAGCACGAGGATGTCGTAGGAAATCGTCTCGCCACATGACAGGGCGACGGCTCTCGCCCCGGCGTCAATGCCGGTGACTTCAGCATCCAGCAGCAGTTCGATGTTCTTCTCCGCATAGAAATTCGCCGGCTTCAGCAGCAGAGCGGCGCGTTCGGCCACGCCCTTGAGGTAGGCCTTGGAAAGAGGTGGTCGCTGGTAGGGCAATTCGGGTTCGGCCCCGATGAGCACGATCGCCCCCTTATGTCCGAACTGCCGCAGCAAGGCGGCAAGCGTTCCACCTGCGTGACCCGCGCCGACAATGACAATCCGCTTGTTCATGATGATGCTCTCGAATGGTGATTTTTGACGGTGACGAAGCGGTCAGGACTGCGCTGCTTCCGCAAGGGCCTTGCTGGCCATGACATTGAAGACATGCGAGCCGGTGAGGTTCTGGCCGCCATCGACCGCGATACGTGCGCCGCTGATGTAGGCGGCAAGCGGCGTTGCCAGAAAGGCGGCAACGGCGCCGATCTCTTCGCGTTTTCCCATACGTCCAAGAGGGGTCATCGTGCGCCAGACGTCCTCGGCGCTGTCGCCGCCAAGGACCTCCATCCCCTTCGTGCCTTCGATGGGGCCGGGAACGATGCTGTTGGCGCGGATCCCGAAGCGACCCCATTCGAGCGCCAGGTTCATCATCAGATTGTCGATCCCGGCCTTGGCCGCGCCCACATGCGCCTGGAAGGCGAAGGGCACGTACGACTGGCCTCCTGATATGAACAGAACCGAGCCTCTGGTCTGCTTCAACTGGTCGAACGCCGCGCGACTGGCATGGAATGCCCCGACCAGGTCGATGTCGACCACGGTCTTGAAACCGTTCGAACTGATCTTTTCTGCTGACGCCACGAAATTGCCCGCGGCGCCGCAGACGAGAAAGCTGATCGGGCCAAGTTCCTCGCGGCAACGCTCCATTGCCGACTTGACCGCTTCGTAGTCGCGAACATCGGCGACCGTCCCGAACACGCGTCCGCCATGGCGCGAAAGTGTCTCCAGGCCCTTATCGAGCTTTGCCTGCGTGCGGCCGCAAATCGCGACATCGGCCCCCAGTGCCGCGAGCGTTTCTCCGATCCCGAGGTTCACGCCACTTCCGCCGCCGGTCACAAAGGCGACGCAGCCCTTCAGTGCGCCGGCCCTCAGATATTCAGTCGCGATCATTTCAAAATCCTCCCGACGAGATGTCATCGTCGCTTCCCTGAACCCCGTCTTAGAGGCGGCAAAGATGTCGGACCCCAAACTTTGGAATGGCTCTCCGCAACATACCGGCGGGTTAGATGTCGGTCCGGGAGGCCGGAGAACGGCCGGAAAACGATCCACACGACGAATGAGGAGGTTCTAGATGTCGGATGAATTGATCCCTACCGAGCTGATTGCTCCGGTTTTCAACCCTGCAAGCTTCGGCCAGGACGGACTCGTCCACGGCATCTTCAAGAAGCTCCGGCAGGAATACCCACTCTCGAAGGCCGAGGTGCCGGGATACGATCCCCACTGGATCGTGACCAAATATGACGACATTCGCGAGATCACCCGTCAGGACCACCTGTTCAACAGTTCGGTCCGCTCAAAGACCCTTGCTTCGCAGGGCGCCGAACATCTGATGCGGGAATATACCGGTGGCCTGCCGCATATTTTCCGTACGCTCGTCCATATGGATCCGCCCGAGCACACAGCCTATCGCGCGGTGACCGCCGACCAGTTCATGCCCCAGAATATCGCCCCGCTCGAGGCGCAGGTGCGTGAAACCGCGCGCAAGTATGTGAACCGGATGGCGGGGATGGCCCCCGCTTGCGATTTTGCCCGCGATATCGCCTTCCACTATCCGCTTGAGGTCGTGATGAAGCTGATCGGCGTTCCCGAGGAGGATCACGCCAAGATGCTGCGCCTTACCGGCTGGCTCTTCTCGTATGCGGACCCGGACCTGATGCGTCCCGGCGCCAACCTCACCGATCCCACCGAGATCATCAAGACCTGGGACATCGTCTACAAGGAGTTCAAGGAATACTACGACAAGGAAATCGCTGACCGCCGCGGTTGCCCGCGTGGCGACCTGATCTCGATGATCGCCAACGGCAAGGTCAATGGCTGCCCGATGGACGACCGGGCAATGATCTCCTATCTCGTGATCACGTCGACGGCCGGCCATGACACAACGTCGGCAACCACCGCCACATCCATGTGGAAGCTGGCTGAAAATCCCGAACTGCTCGCACGGTTGAAGGCCGACCACTCCCTCATTCCCGGCTTCATCGAGGAATCGATCCGCTGGGCGAGCCCCGTGCAGCAGTTCGTCCGGTCCGCAGCCGAGGACTATGAACTGCGTGGTCGCAAGATCAAGAAGGGCGACCTGCTCTACATCTCCTACATCTCGGGCAACCGCGACGAGGAAGTCTTCGAGGATCCCTACACCTTCAAGATCGATCGCAAGCCTAACCGCCACATCGGCTTCGGCTTTGGCCAGCACATCTGCCTGGGGCAGCATCTCGCGCGTCTCGAAATGCGGATGTTCTGGGAGGAATTGCTTCCGCGGCTCGAGAGCGTCTCGTTCACCGGCACGCCAAAGATGACGGAATCCGAGTTCGTCTGCGGGCCGAAGCACGTTCCGATCCGCTTCGAGATGAGCGCCTGAGGACTGGAGGAATATCGGATGTCTGAAACACCCTTCCAGAAGTGGCAGTGCATAACCTGCGGCGAGATCTACGACGAAGCACTCGGCGATGCGGAGAACGGCATCGCGCCCGGAACCCGCTTCGCGGACCTGCCCGACGGCTGGTTCTGTCCGGCCTGTGGCGAAACCCGGCAGGGCTACGTCCTCTACGAAGGATAGGCCGGCGACAACACAAACGCGATCGCAGCGGGACGCGCACGAAAACGGCGCGTCCCCAAGACGTGGGGAGGGAACAAATGATGGAACAGTTCGACTATATCATCGTCGGCGCGGGGAGCGCTGGCTGTGTGCTGGCAAACCGGCTTTCGGCAGACCCGAGCAACCGGGTGCTGCTCCTCGAAGCCGGTGGCAGCGACGGGCATATCTTTTTCAAGATGCCGGCCGGCGTCATCAAGCTGCTCGGCGGAAAGCGCGGCAACTGGTACCTGCATACGGAGCCGCAGGAGCAGTTGAACAATCGCCGCCTCTACTGGCCACGCGGCAAGGCGCTCGGCGGGTCCTCATCGATCAACGGCATGATCTATATTCGCGGCCATGCCCATGACTACGACCACTGGCGCCAGCTCGGCCTGAACGGCTGGAGCTATGCCGACGTTCTCCCCTATTTCCGTCGCTCCGAGGGCAACGTGAACGGCGCCGACGATTTCCACGGCGGCGATGGCCCGCTCGGCGTCAGCAATCCCCCTTCCGGCAATCCGTTGTTCCCTGCCTTTGTCGAGGCGGGAGTGCAGGCCGGATATCCGCGTACCGCCGATTTCAACGGTGCCCAGCAGGAGGGCTTCGGGCCCTACCAGCTGACCGTGCGCAACGGTGAGCGAAGCAGTACGGCGGTGGCCTACCTGCGTCCCGTCCTGCATCGTCCCAACCTGAAGGTCGAAATCAACGCCCAGGTCTCCCGCGTGCTGCTCGATGGCAAGCGCGCCGTGGGCGTCGAGTATATCCAGCGCAACAAGACGAAGACGGCTTCTGCCGGACGTGAAGTCATCCTCTCGGGAGGGGTGGTCAACACGCCGCAGGTTCTGATGCTCTCCGGCATTGGCGACGCGGAACACCTTCGTTCAAAGGGAATCAACGTCGTCGCGCATCTGCCGGGTGTCGGCCAGAACCTTCAGGATCATCTTGATTGCACGGTGATCAACAGATGCCTGCAGCCGATCACGCTGCATAGCGAGATGAACCCCTTGGCGATGCTCAGGAGCGGAATACGCTATCTCGCGACGCGCAAGGGACCAGGCACATCCAACGGTCTGGAAAGCGGAGGGTTCGTGCGCAGCGCCGGACACGTCGCGGTACCGGATTTGCAGATGCATTTCGTGGCGGCTGTTCTCTATGACCATGGTCGCGGGGCCTCGCCGGGACATGGCTTTACCGTTCATGTGTGCCAGCTTCGGCCGGAGAGCCGTGGCAGCATCACGCTCAATTCCGCTGACCCGCGCGACAGCGTTTCCATCCAGCCGAACTATCTTCAGTCCGAGCTCGACCGCAAGGTCCTGCGCGACGGCGTTCGGATCGCCCGCAACGTGCTGCGCCAATCCGCCATGGCGCCGTATCTCGGCAAGGAGCTGGAGCCCGGTGCGCAAAACGAGAGCGACGAACAACTGGACGCATGGATCCGCAACAACGCCGAGACGATCTATCATCCGGTCGGCACAGCCAAGATGGGTGTTTCGACCGATCGCATGGCCGTGCTCGATGAACAGTGCCGGGGGTCTTCGGTGTTTCCGGTCTGCGCGTCGTCGACGCCTCGGTGATGCCGACCCTGGTCGGCGGAAACACCAATGCCCCGACCATCATGATTGCAGAAAAGATTGCTGACGTGATCCTCGGCAAGGCGCCGCCGGTGCCAGCCGAAATGCCGCTGTCAGCCTGACGGCGCCGAAAGAATAGAGAGGAATTTCATGATCGACCTTCGGATCCAGCGTCCCTGGGAGGACGAGGACGCAGTCCTGTTCCGCGACAGCCTGCGAAAGCTCCTGGCAGACATGGTGCCGGGCAACGATGCGCGCTGGCGCAAGCAGAAATATGTCGACCGGGAATACTGGAAGCAACTCGGCTCCCTCGGGGCGCTCTGCCCGAGCATTCCCGATGCCTATGGTGGCAGTGGCGGCACTTTTGCCTTCGACGCCATTGTCGCGGAGGAGCTGGCCTATGCCGATACCTCTAGTTTCACCGGGGTCGGCGTACATGGCAATATCGTGGCCCACTACATCCTCGGCCTTGGCACCGAGGAGCAGAAGCAGAGCTGGCTGCCTGGCATGGCGTCCGGTGACCTGATCGGTGCCATTGCGATGACGGAGCCCGGTGGCGGTTCGGATCTGCGCGGCATGCGGACGACTGCCCGGAAGGTCGGCGGCGACTACGTCATCAACGGCTCGAAAATCTTCATCACCAACGGGCAGATAGCCGACGTGGTGATCCTTGCCTGCAAGACCGATCCGGATGCCGGCAGCAAGGGTATCTCGCTGATCGTTGCCGAAACCAGGGACCTGCCCGGCTTCGAACGGGGACGCGGTCTGGACAAGATCGGCCTGCATGGCAGCGATACCGCCGAGCTTGCGTTCAGCGACGTGCGCGTTCCGTGCGGCAACCTCCTCGGCGAGGAGGGCCGCGGCCTTCAGATGATGATGCGCAACCTGCCGCAGGAGCGCATCGGCATAGCCGTCGGCGCCCAAGCGCAGCTGGAGCGCGCCATCGAGCTGACGCACCAGTACACCAGCGACCGCACAGCCTTCGGTCAGCGCCTCGTGGACTTCCAGGCAAGCCGGCACAAACTGGCGGAGTGCCTGACCGAGGCGCTTGTCAGTCGCGCCTTCATCGACCGCTGCATCGCACGCCAGATCGAGGGTTCGCTGACCTCCTCGGAAGCCTCGATGGCCAAGTGCTGGTCCACCGATCGCGCCTATCGGGTCATCGACGACTGCGTCCAGCTGCATGGCGGCTATGGGTACATGGAGGAATATGCAATCGCCCGCCTGTGGGCCGATTGCCGCGTGCAGCGCATTTACGGCGGCGCCAACGAAATCATGAAGGAACTTATCGGCCGCGAATTTGCCTGAGAGGCACGCGGTTGACCCCGCGCGCACGGAATCCCCGGGGCGGGCTCACGGCTCCCGCCTCGGCAGAAAGTCGATCAAGGGAGGGAACGATGAAATCGACGATGATGACGGCTCAACTGAGCACCAATCATATTCTCGAACGTGCGGGGAAGTATTTCGGCAGGAACGAGGTGGTCGGGCGGCTGCCTGACAAGAGCCTTTACCGCCGCAGTTACGCCGAGATCCACCGCCGCGCTCGCCAGCTTGCCCAAGCCCTGCAGCGCAGGGGCATCGAACGCGGAGAGGCCGTGGCAACGCTCTGCTGGAACCATGCCTGGCACCTCGAGGCCTATTTCGGAATTCCCGCGGCGGGCGCCGTGCTCCACACGCTGAACCTGCGTCTCGCACCCGAAGAACTCGCCTACATCATCGAGAACGCCGAGGACAAGGCGATCCTGGTGGATGACGTCCTGTTGCCGATCTGGGAGAAGGTGCGCCCTTTGCTCAAGACCGCGCCGGATGTGATCGTGGTGCCCTATAGCGGTGCAGCCGTTCCGGACGGTTACGAAAATTATGAGGATTTCATCGCCGCTGACGCCTCGGGCTTCCGTTACATCGATCAGGACGAAAACGAAGCCGTCGGCATGTGCTATACGTCAGGCACGACCGGCCGGCCGAAGGGCGTGGTCTACTCGCACCGATCCATGGTCATGCATGCTGTTGCCGGCTGCATGCCGAACCTGTTCTCGGTCGCGAACGGAGATCGCATTCTTCTTGTCACCCCGATGTTCCATGCCAACGCCTGGGCGCTGCCATTTTCGGCACTGATGGTCGGCGCAAACCTGATCATGCCCGGTCCTCACATGCAGGGTGACGATCTTCTTGAACTGATGGAGAAGGAGAAGATCAACACCGCAGTCGGCGTGCCGACGATCTGGACAATGCTTCTCGATACGCTCGAACGCGCGGGACGCGAGCGGACGCTCGATCTCGTGAAGCCGATCAAGATGCTGGTCGGTGGTGCTGCCGTCCCGGTCTCGATGGTCACCAACTTCGCCAAATACGACATGCATATCGTGCAGGGGTGGGGCATGACCGAAACCTCGCCGATCGGCAGCTTTCCGATCGTCAAGCCGGAGCACCGCCATCTGCCGGAGAGCGAGCAGCATGCCCTTCGCGCCATGCAGGGCAATGCCTCGCCACTCGTCGACATGCGCATCATGGACGAGGAAGGCAACGAGCAGCCGTGGGATGGCCGGACACCGGGCGAAATCCAGGTGCGCGGTCCCTGGATCACCGGCGGCTACCACAAGTATCCCGATGGCGATCTCAGCAAGTTCACCGCCGACGGTTGGCTGCGCACCGGCGACGTCGGCACGATCGATGCCGAAGGCTATATGCGGATCGTCGACCGCTCGAAGGACATGATCAAATCCGGTGGCGAGTGGATCAGTTCGGTCCAGCTCGAGAACCTGCTGGTTGGACACCCGGAAATTGCCGATGCGGCCGTGGTCGCCATACCTCATCCCAAATGGGACGAGCGTCCCCTGGTGGTTGCCGTCCGGCGCCCCCAGAGCACCGTCGATGCCGGCGCATTGCGTGACTACCTTCTTCCTCATCTGGCTCGTTTCCAGGTTCCCGACGATTTCGAGTTTGTCGAAGCACTTCCGCGCACGCCAACCGGAAAGGTGTTGAAATACGTTCTTCGGGACACCTACAAGGATCGCAAGTCGCTTTCCCAATAGGCGGCATCCCATGGGATGGCCGCTCGGGGACGCGCGGCCATCCCGAAATATCCCCGAAATATCAAAGAAAAAGCGGAGCCAGGCATGGATGTGCGCAACGCAGTGACTGGGCGCCGCTCAGTTCGTGCTTTCCTGGAAAAAGATGTTCCAATGGAGGCGATCCGCGGAGTGCTCGAGCGGGCAATCCGTTCACCCTCCGGCGGCAACCTGCAACCCTGGAACCTGCATGTGATCGGCGGGCAGCCTCTTGCCCGATTGAAGGCGCTGATGCGGGAGAAGACGGCGGACGGGCTGGCCGGCGAGGATCCTCCCGCCTATCAGATCTATCCCCGGGATCTGAAGTCGCCCTATCGGGACCGGCGCTTTGCCGTCGGCGAGGCGATGTATGCCGCACTCGGCACTCCCCGCGACGACAGGCCGGCTCGGATGCGCTGGTTCGCCAACAATTTCCAGTTGTTCGGCGCTCCGCTGGGGATTTTCATCTCGGTTGATCGTGACATGGGAGCGCCGCAGTGGGCCGATCTCGGTATCATGATGCAGACGATCATGCTGCTGCTCAGGGCTGAGGGCATCGAGAGTTGCCCGCAGGAATGCTGGGCACTTTATCCGACGCTGATGAGCCAGTGTCTTTCTCTGCCGGAGAACCAGATGATCTTCGCGGGAATTGCCGTCGGCTATGCCGATTGGGATGCGCCGGTGAACGGTTTTGCCGTCGAACGCGCCAGCATCGAGGAACTGGTGAGCTTCATCGGCTGCTGATGCCGCGCTTCGCTTGACGCAAAAAGACCGGCAGTCACCTGCCGGTCCGCTCGTTGTGATGCCACGCTTTCAGAAACGATAGGTGTAACCGGCGTGGAAGACCAGTGGATCGAGATCGACCTTCGCTTCGATCGGAGCGCCGCCGAAGCCGGGGATTGCCGGATTGACCGTGCCGGTGATCTTCGTGTCGACGAAGAGCTTCTGCACCGACATGAAGATACCGCTGTTATCCGTCACCATGTAGTCGAAGCCCGCGCGCAGCACGCCGCCGACCGCGTTGTCGACCTGAAGGTTCTGGATCGCGCCGTCCTTGTCGTCCACGACAAGGGTGTAGGTTGCACCGGCGCCGACAAAGGGCTGGAACTTGCCGAACTGCCGGAAATGATAGTTGGCGACAACGATTGCCGGACCATAGGTCACCTCACCGGCGCTCAGCCCATCGATCACGCCCCTGCCGGTGATCTCCGTGGTCGGAGGCACGCCGATGATGCCGATGATCGAGAATTCGGGACTAAAATTGTAGCCGACGCCCAATGCAAAACTGAAATTGTTCGAAAGATCGGCGTTTGCGCCCGGAATCACCGTTCCTCCTGTCGAGAGTTCCGCACCCTCGTCAAAAGCGAGGGCTGCCGGGCCTGCCTGGATATACCAGCCGGTATCGACATTCTCTAGGTCCCCGGCCGAAGCCCCATGGGCCGCGCAAAGCGCCGCTGCTGCTATTATGCATGTCCTGAACGTCATTAATTATTCCCCCAAATTATAGTGCATGAACTCCCGGCTGCAGAAGCTAGGTACGGCCGGATGAAAAGACCCCATGCCAAAGTTGGGCGACGGGCGCCGGATCCGTCGCCCGGCTATCTGCCTAACGGGCCTTCCAGACGGGCGGCCGCTTTTCGACGAAGGCAGCCGGTCCCTCGATCGCATCATCGGAGTTCAGCATCTCGAGCACGCCGGCAAACTGCCATTGCTCCTTGAGAAGCACCTCCAGATCGCCGACCTCACCGCGATAGGCGGCCTCTTTCGTGGCGCGCACCGAGAGCGGGCTGGCTTTCAGGATCTCGGCTGCAAATCGTTTTGCCTGGGAAAGTGCCTCGCCCTCGGCAACGACTTCATTGACGAAACCGAGTTCATAGCCTTCCTGCGCCGTCACCCTGCGTCCGGTCAGTAACATGCCCATCGCCCGCTTCATGCCGATTTCACGCGGCAGCCGGAAATAGCCGCCAGCCAGTGGCGCAAGTCCGATCAAGGGTTCCGGAAGGGCAAAGCGGGCATTTTCCGCGGCGATCACGATATCGCAGGCAAGCACCATCTCGAAACCGCCGCCCATGGCGACGCCATTGACCGCCGCTATGATCGGCTTGGTGGTGTTGAAGCGCGACGTGAGGCCGCCAAAACCCGTTTCCGGAATATCCAGCCCGCCCCCGTCGACCTGCTGCTTGAGATCGTGCCCGGCGCAGAAGGCCTTGCCTCCGGCCCCGGTGATGATCGCAACCCACTGCTCCGGGTCCGCCGCGAAGTCATCGAAGGCCTGTTCCAGTTCGCGATGTGCCGGTGCATTCAGCGCGTTGTGAACCTCGGCGCGCTCGATCGTCACGATGGTCAGATGGTCGTCGCGTTCGACGGAAATGTATTGGTAGGGCATTATACGGCTCCAGTTCAATTGCTTCTCATCGCGGCCATGCGCTCGGATATGATGGTCTCCGCGTCATGGACGATGCGCTCGATCAAGGCCTCGCAAGTGGGAATGTCATGGATCAGTCCCTGGACCTGGCCTGCCCAGATCAGGCCTGCGTCTAGATCGCCGGTTTCGAGCGCGTTGCGTCCCCTGGCGCCTGAGACGAGGGGATGAATGTCCTTGAACTCCGCCCCCTCCTGCGCGCTGATTTCCACGACCTTGTCCGAGACGCTGTTCTTGGCGACGCGCCCGGTATTGTGGAACTTGCGGAGGATCAGGTTCGTACTGCGCTCATCGTTTTCGACGAGGAACTGCTTCACCCGGTCGTGGATCGGCGCTTCGACGGTGGCACAGAAGCGCGTGCCCATATTGATACCCTCTGCTCCGAGCGCGAGTGCCGCGGCCAGTCCCCTGCCGTCGCCAAAGCCGCCGGAAGCGAGCATCGGAATCGAGATCCGGTCGGCCGCCGCCGGGATCAGCACGAGCCCCGGCACGTCATCCTCGCCGGGATGGCCCGCACATTCGAAACCGTCGATGGAAATGGCGTCGACCCCCAGCCTTTCGGCAGAGACCGCGTGCCGGACGGATGTGCATTTGTGAATGACCCTGACGCCGTGAGACTTGAAGTCCTCGACGTGTTCCTGCGGCCTGGAGCCCGCGGTCTCGACGATGGTCACGCCGCTGTCGATGATGGCCTTGCGGTAGTCGGCATAGGGCGGCGGACTGACCGACGGCAGGATCGTCAGGTTCACGCCGAACGGCTTGTCGGTCATCGACCGACACCGGTCGATCTCCCGGCGCAGGTCGTCGGGCGATGGCTGGGTGAGAGCCGTGATGATGCCAAGCCCACCGGCATTGGAGACGGCGGCGGCCAGTTCAGCCCGCCCGACCCACATCATGCCACCTTGAACAATCGGATGCCTTACGCCAAAGGCCTCGGTAAAACGGGTGCGAAGTGCCATGTCAGAGCGCCTCGATGATGGTGACGTTGGCAACGCCGCCGCCTTCGCACATGGTCTGCAGGCCGTAGCGTTTTCCGCGCGCTCTCAGTGCGTGGACGAGCGTGGTCATCAGCTTGGCACCGGAGGCGCCGAGCGGGTGCCCGAGCGCGATTGCGCCGCCATTGACGTTCAGCCTTGCCGGATCGGCGCCGGTTGCGGCAAGCCAGGCAAGCGGTACCGGCGCGAAAGCCTCGTTGACCTCGTAGAGATCGATGTCGCCGATCGTCAGGCCGGCCTTGGACAAGGCCTTCTTCGTCGCCGGTATCGGCTCCTCGAGCATGATCACGGGGTCGCCGGCGGTTACCGTCAGATCGACGATCCGCGCCAGCGGCGTCAGCTTGTGAGCCTTGAGGGCGCGTGCGCTGACCACCATGACGCCGGCGGCGCCATCGCATATCTGGCTTGCATTGGCTGCCGTCACCACGCCCCCCTCCTCGAGGGTGCGCACCGAACCGATCCCCTCCAGCGAGGCATCGGCACGGATGCCTTCGTCGCGGACATGCATGAAGGAATTTCCATCGGCATCGGTGACCGGAAGGGGAACGATTTCCCTGTCGAAAGCTCCCGAGCAAGCCGCGGCATCGGCGAGCCGGTGGCTTTGCAGGGCAAAGCGATCGAGCGTGTCACGATCGAAGCCGTATTTCTCGGCGATCATCTGCGCCCCGCGGAACTGGCTGAAGTCCTTGACGCCAAATCGATCCTGGATCCTGGCGCTGAACGGTCCCGTGCCGATGCCGGCCTTTGCATGAAGCACGATGTTGCTCAACATCGGGACGCGGCTCATGCTTTCCACACCGGCTGCGATCACGATATCCTGGGTACCGGACATCACCGCCTGTGCTGCAAAATGGATTGCCTGCTGGGAGGAGCCGCACTGCCTGTCGATCGTCACGCCGGGAACGCTGATCGGCAGCTTCGATGCGAAGACGATATTGCGTGCAAAGGCGAACGCCTGTTCTCCGGCTTGCGTGACGCAGCCGGCGATCACATCGTCGATCGCGGCGGGATTGATGCCGGTGTCATCGACGAGAGCGTTGAGAACCTCGCCGCCGAGATCGGCCGGGTGCCAGTCCCTGAGTATGCCGTCGCGCTTGCCGCCTGCGGTGCGGAACGCCGAAACAATGTACGCTTCAGTCACTTTCCAGTCTCCTTGTGTCCGGCCGGCGAAGCGAAATCTCGGGAGAGGATTGAATCGTTGCGTTGACAACCGGACACCCTTCACAAAGTGGCTTTGTGAAGGGTGTCCGGCGATCAGTGGATTTTTTTGCCAGCCGGTTCTCCCATCAGGAGATTGGTCCACTCCTGCAGACCGATCACCGAACCAAAGTTCGGCCCGGAGAAACCAGGTGCGTCAGCGCGCGGTCATTCGCTGCCGCTTGCGAGGCGCAACGAGATACGACGCTGCCCCGGATCATCCGGGGCCGCGGTCGAGCGGATCATTTTGCCGTTCTGTTCAGATGATCTTGCGAAGCAGCCCGACGAACGTTGTCTTGATGCCCTCGAAAGGCGGCTCGAAGAGAAAGCCGGCGTTGAACCTGGCCTGCATCAGGACCGGCTTCATGTGGCTGAAGGTCTCGAAGCCGATATCGCCGTGATACGCTCCGATCCCGGAGGGGCCGACCCCTCCGAAGGGCAGGGTGTCGAACACCACGTGCAGGAGCGTGTCATTGACGGTGACGCCCCCGGAAATGCTGCGCTTCAGCCAGAAGTCCCGATCATTCGCGCTTTGCGCAAAGACGTAGAGGGCGAGCGGCCGGTCGCGTTCGGTAACGAAGTTCAGCGCCTCTTTCGCGGTATCATACGGAATGACCGGAAGGATCGGGCCGAAGATCTCTTCGCGCATCAGCCGGAGGGATGGGGATGGATCGACGACGATAGCGGGTGCGAGCTTGCGCTGGCCCGAAGCCACTTTCCCTTCGGCCAAGCGGATGATCTTTGCGCCGCTTTCCTCTGCCTCATCCAGCATCGATATCAGGCGCTCGCGATGGCGGTCGGAGATGATCGCGGTATAGTCTGCACTTTCCGCTCCCTGCGGATAGAAGGTCTTCACCACCGATGCGAAGCGCTCGACGAAATCATCGAGCTGGCTTCTCGGGACCAGTGCATAGTCCGGCGCAATGCAGATCTGGCCGGCATTCGCGGTCTTGCCCCAGGCGATTCGCCGCGCTGCCAGATCGATATCTGCTGAAGGCGTGATCACTGCAGGCGACTTGCCCCCCAGTTCCAGTGTCACGGGCGTCAGGTTGTTGGCCGCCGCCAGGGCAACCTTGCGGCCGACCGCGGTCGAGCCGGTAAAGAGCAGGTGATCGAAGGGAAGGTTCGAGAATTCGGATGCGACGTCGGGACCGCCGGTGAACACGGCAACCTCGTCCGGCGCAAATGTCGCGACGATCATGTCGTGGAGAACCTCGGAGGTCCGGGGGGTAAGCTCCGACGGTTTGATCATGACCCTGTTGCCTGCCGCCAGCGCGGTGACGAGCGGCCCGATCGTCAGGTAGACGGGGAAATTCCAGGGGGAAATGACGCCGACCACGCCGAGGGGCTGGGGATGGATACGGCCGTGTGCCGGCAACAGGTGCTTGGGTGTTCGAACCTTGCGCACGCGCATCCAGCGCTTGAGGTTGCGACGTGCAAAGCGCACGTCGCCAATCGGAACGGTCACGTCGAAATTGTTGGATTCGACTGCGCTGCGGTGACTGAAATCGGCGCTGATCGCGGCAACGAGGCGATCGGCATTCTCCAAAAGGCACCTTTCCAGCCGCTTCAGCCTGTCGCGACGGATGGCATAGCTCGGGTTGGGATCCATATTATGAGCTCGGCGCATGGCGCCAAGAGCCTTGCGCATGGCGCCGGCGGATTGGTCGATTGCAATTTCATTCATGCGATGTCTCCTCGGTCAGCGCACCTTTGCCCCGGGGCGGCCGGACGCCTCCGCGCGAACGCCACGTAACGCCTATATTACGACAGATAATCCTGCACGGCCCCCGCCTTTGGGTTGGGCTGCAACGATGATCCTTGCTCAAAAGCGCCTCAGATCAGCCTGTTGTCCCGGGCAAACCTGACGGCGCTCATGCGATTGCGAACACCGATCTTGGAGAACAGATTGTTGAGGTGCCACTTGACCGTCGGCACGCTGATCCCGAGACGGTCACCGATTTCGCTGTTGCTGAGGCCACCATCGAGAAACCTGAGGATTTCCGTCTCCCGGCTGGTGACTTCGAGATTCTTGTCGAGCTTGCCCAGCAGATCCGGTGACTGGCCGCTCGCCGCAGTCTTGTTGCCAAGAAGGGACGAGAATTCGCGCCACGCTTCGGCGTCGTTGCCAAGGGGGGAACGCTTGCCGGCATCGAAGAGCGCCGGCAGGAGAGGTTCGATGAGATGGCGATAGCTGATGAACGGCCGCCAGTAACGATCCTGCACGGCCTTTTCCGCCTGCTGGATCAACAGCCGGAGTGCGGCCGCGTGATTGCCTTGCCGATAGAGGGTCGCGACCCGCAGCAACTGGTATGGAAGCTCCGCAAAGCCTCTTCCATCGCGCTGGCAGGCGGAGATCTTCGGCGTGATCAGTCGCGAGACCTGCTCGAAATCGCCCTGAGCCAGGGCCGCACGCGCAGATAGTTCGACAGAAAAGTCGGCGAGAATCCAGCCCTGGCGAAGCAGGTGGGGCGTGCTCTCCTCGGCCGCTTCCAGCCTCGCCTCGAATGCCTCGACCTGCTGCTGCATCCGCTGGGGGCCCATGTTTCCCCTGATCGCCATATCCACCCGCAATGCATCCGCAATCAACGCCATGGCCGCCGAAGGTGGCCGCGTTTCTACCGGACGCTCCTCCCAGGATACGCCTGTCTCCTGGGCTATGGCGGACGCGAGAATGACGATCAGAGGCAGTCCATGCTCATCAATCGACGTGTTGGCAAAGCCAAGATCGATGCGTGCCTGCTCGGTATCCCCCGCGTGATAGGCGATGATCGCCGATGTCAGGCGTGCCATTCTGCTTGTCGGCGAGTTCGGGCGCAGCATTTTCTCGGAAAGATGGACCGCATCGGCTATCTCCGTCCGCGCTTCCAGAAGATTGCCGCGCAAGAGTGCAAGCAAGGCGGACAGCACCTGTACCCAGGTCCGGCCAAAACCGCCCTCGGTCTGGCCGATGGTGAACTTGGCGCGGTTGATCGACTGCGCCGCGCCTTTGAAATTACCCCGCGCCATGTGGGCCGCAGCGGCGCCCGCATGCATGACCGCCTTGCTGAAATTGTCGGCCGAAGTTCCCTCGACAGCCCAGCGGTTGATCGCATCCTGCAGACCCGACTGATCGTCGCGAAACGCCCCGATGACCGCATCGATAATCGTTTCCCTGCTGGTTTCGTCGGTTTTGCCGAGCTCAAGGGCGACGCTCCAGCGGCCGGTAAAGACGAGGCTCCAGCGATACCAGTGATCGAGCAGCGGGGTCAGTTGTACGCCTTGCGCGATCAGTTCGCCGATCCACTCGGTAAACAGGAAGATGCGCGCATCCGCCAGCAGACGCTCTTTCGCATAGCTTTCAAGCAAGGTGAGCGCAATCTCGGCATCGCAGGCACGTATCGCGTAGGAGATTGCGGCGACATGTTCGTCCCGGGAGAGGTGCCAGCGTGCCGCCCGCGAAAAGATCGTCGCCTTGTCGAGGCTCGCCTCGTTTGCGTGCTGGAGCAGCAGAAAATCTCGAAACAGCGAGTGAAATCGAAATCTCTGAGAGCGCTCGCTGATCTCGTTCAGGAAAAAATTGTCGCGCTGGAGAGCCGCGAATTCGACCCCCGCCTTCTCCGATTGCATGACTGCGACCGCCAGCTCGCGGCTGACCTCATTCAGCACCGCCAGATTGCAGAGGAGGGCCCGCCGCTCGGGAGAGAGATGGCTGAACAGGGTTTTGTTGAGATATTCGGCCACGTCGGTTCGCGATCCGGAGAACTGAATGCTCGAGGTGGCCGTTTCACCCTGGCGGTTCAACGCGAGGCGCAGCAACTGCACGCCTGCCGGCCAGCCTTCGGTTCGTGCGACGAGGGATCGCAACATGGAGGCTGGAACGGGCGCGGAAAGGGTCTTCTGCAGCAGGTTCTCGCAGTCGCCCAGCGAGAGCGCGAGGTCGCTTGGTCCGAACTCCGCGCAGTCATCGTTCATCCTGTAGATCTCGAAGACAAAACCGGGTGTCTTTCGCGAACCCACGATGAAATTGACCAGCCCGGCCGTCTCGTTCAGCAGCGTGTCGAAATAGGTGTTGGTTGCCTCGCCGTCGATAAAGTTCCAGTTGTCGATGATCACCAGGATCTGTTGCCTTCGCGCAAGACGGCTGGCGAAAGTCGAGAATTTCTCACCGTCCAGCGCCGGTAGCTGGCAAAACTCCGACAGTTGTTCCTTCATCATCTGGTCGAGCCACATCGGGTCGCGATCGGAATCGGTCACGCTGATCCAGATGTGGGGGATCGAGAGGCTGTCCAGTTGGCGGTAGGCATCTGCCAGGAGCGTCGTCTTGCCATAGCCGGAGGGCGCCGTCACAAGGACCAGATGCTTGTTGAGGACCGCATTGATGATCCGGCCGGTGAGCGAAGGCCGGGCTATCATGCCCGAATGCTCACGCGGTGGCCGCAGGTAGGAGGTAGGAAGTGTAGGTTCCGGATGCTTCAGCCCGGATGGAATTCCAATGCCTCTCGTTGCCGGCTCCTCGCCCTCTCCGGGATAGCTCGCGGCTGAAGCGATTGTCGCATATTCGGTATTCACCAGACTTCCCCCCACACCTGTGCCCCCCGCTATTTCGAGGGAAAAGGTCTTCAAAGGTGGGAGGCATCTCCATGATGCAGATTGGCATGCCCGAATACAGATCAGAACGAAGCATTGCCGATCGCCTGTCGGCGCTTTCGGAACCTCTTCGTCCCGAAACCACCCGCATGGCGAGCCGTCAGATTTCGCAGTTCTGCAGGAGCAAGGTGTCCTCCAACACGCTGCCCCACGACCTCCCAGAGACGAAGGTCACCTCCCGACCTTGCCACTGAACCAGCATTTACTCCGTCCCGCGAAGCCGGAACCCCAACTTAAGTATGGCTCCATGCTTTGCCGGAAGGGCCGCGTCTCGCCAAGTGAGATAGCATTGTTCAGCTGGATGCCCAACCAAGGAATGGTTTTTCGCAGAGGATTGTTTCCTAACTATCGATCAAGCGGGCGAGAGCGCGAACCATCTGGCTGGTTCGCGATCGCCAACCGGGTCTCCGGCATGCAACCGTGGATCGGGCATGTGGCGACCCAGAACCATCGAGGATTTTCAAGTGACATTCGACAGCCCGGCTTCCCCTACCGTCATCCTTGGCTATGCGCGCACGCCGATGGGTGCGATGCTTGGTACCCTCAAGGATGTGAAGGCGCCGCAGTTGGGGGCGGTGGCGATCGGGGCAGCTGTTACCCGTGCCGGCGTCCCCGGGACCGACATCGACCGCGTCCTCATGGGCTGCGTGCTGACCGCCGGGCTTGGCCAGGCGCCTGCGCGTCAGGCGGCACTTGGCGCCGGTCTGCCGGAGAGCGTGCCGTGCACGACCATCGGCAAGGTCTGCGGCTCCGGCATGGAGGCGATCATTCTCGGCCACGCCGCGATCCGGGCCGGATTGGCGGGCGTGGTGGTCGCCAGCGGCATGGAGAGCATGAGCAGGGCGCCCTATCTCCTCCCCGAGCAACGGTCCGGCGCCAGGCTCGGCCACAAGACGACGATCGACTCCATGTTCCATGACGGGCTGGAGGACGCTTATGAGGTCGGACGGTTGATGGGCAGCTTCGGCGACCAGGTTGCGGCGGAATGCGGCTTTTCCCGTTCGGAGCAGGACGCCTTTGCCATCGAGAGCCTGAAACGTGCCGTGGCTGCTCAGGCGGAGGGACGTTTCGATCGCGAAATCGTTGCCGTGACAGTTCCCGGCCGCACGCCGGTTGTCATCGATCGCGATGAGCAGCCCGGCAAGGCGAGTGCTGACAAAATCCCGACGCTTCGCCCGGCATTTTCTGCTGAAGGCACGGTGACCGCAGCCAATGCCAGCTCGATTTCGGATGGTGCCGCGGCCCTGGTGCTGGCCGATCACGCACATGCGCAACGACATGGACATGTGCCCATCGCGCGGATCGTCGGGGTGGCGAACCATGCGGGCAAACCATCCGAATTCCCCAGGGCGCCAGTCCCGGCAATCCGGAAACTGCTCGACGGGATTGGCTGGACTATCGATGATGTCGATCTTTTCGAGGTCAACGAAGCCTTTGCCTTCGTGGCGATGATCTGCATGCGCGAACTCGGCATCGCGCATGAAAAGCTTAACGTGAACGGCGGTGCCTGTGCGCTTGGCCATCCGATGGGGGCGAGCGGTGCCCGGATCGTGACGACGCTTCTGGCCGCGCTGCAGACGCGCGGCCTTCGTCGCGGGGTCGCCAGCCTCTGCATCGGCGGAGGCGAGGCCACCGCCATCGCCGTCGAGATGATGTGAACACTAAAGGGAGAGTACGAACCATGGAATTGAACAATATCGCCGCGGTGGTAACGGGAGGAGCCTCGGGGCTTGGCGGGGCGACAGCGGAGATGCTTGCCGGCAATGGTGCAAAGGTTGCCATTTTCGATCTGAACGAGGAGCTCGGGAAGGCCAAGGCTGCCGAACTCGGGGGCCTCTTCTTCAAGGTGGACGTGACGAGCGAAGAGCAGGTCGCCAGCGCCCTGGATGAGGCGGCAAAGGTCCACGGCACGGCCCGGGTGCTGGTGAATTGCGCCGGGATTGCGCCTGCCGCCAAGACCGTTGGCCGGGAAAACACGCCTGCCAGCACCGCAAAGTTTGCGAGCGTCATATCGGTAAACCTGATCGGTACCTTCAATGTGATTGCCCAGTTTGCTGCCCGGGCCGCTGCTGCGGATCTTCTGGGCGAAGAGCGCGGCGTGATCGTCAACACGGCGAGCATCGCCGCCTTCGACGGCCAGATCGGGCAGGCGGCCTACGCCGCCTCGAAGGGCGGTATCGTCGGCATGACCCTGCCGATCGCACGCGACCTCGCAAGCCACGCAATCCGCATCTGCACCATCGCGCCGGGCATTTTCCTCACCCCCTTGCTCGCCACGCTTCCCGAAGCCGTGCAGAAGTCACTGGGCGAGC
Organism: Pseudomonadota bacterium; assembly: GCA_023399465.1. GTDB lineage: Bacteria > Pseudomonadota > Alphaproteobacteria > Rhizobiales > Rhizobiaceae > Ferirhizobium. The sequence continues at coordinate 2,032 of JAEWPB010000110.1, read as the reverse complement.
AGGTGCCGTTCCCGAGCCGTCTCGGTGATCCAGCCGAGTTTGCCCATCTTGCCCAGACGATCATTGCCAACCGCTTCCTGAACGGCGAGACGATCCGCCTCGACGGTGCAATTCGCATGGCTCCCAAGTAGGCGACACTGCGAGCCGGTGTTCAGCTAGCGGGGCGCCCCGGCCGGGCGCCCCTTCATCCGTTTCCTTCCAGATCAGCGTCAAGGCTCACCATGACAGAGATATCCGAAGCTTCCCGCGGCCCGTTGACCGGTCTCAAGGTCGTGGAATTCGTCAGCATCGGTCCCGGCCCCTACTGCGCCATGCTTCTCTCGGATCTTGGCGCGGAGGTCCTGCGCGTGGACCGGCCGGGTGGAAACGGCTGGCCAAACCCCATTCTCGACCGCGGCCGCGCGGTGCTCGAACTGGACATTCGCTCCGAGGCCGGCCGGAAAACCTGCATCGAGGCGGCAGACCATGCCGACGTCATCATCGAGGGGCTTCGCCCCGGCGTCATGGAACGACTGGGGCTTGGTCCTGACGTGTTGCTGCAGCGCAATCCGCGTCTCGTCTACGGCCGGATGACCGGCTGGGGACAGGATGGTCCGCTCTCGCAAGCTGCCGGACACGACATAAACTACATCGCGCTGACCGGCGCACTCGCGGCCATCGGACTGAAGGGGCAGCCTGCCATACCGCCGCTGAACCTCGTCGGAGATTTCGGTGGCGGCGCCCTTTTTCTCGCCATGGGAATTCTCGCCGCTCTTTGGGAACGGGAACGATCGGGCAAGGGGCAGGTCGTGGATGCGGCGATCATAGATGGCGTCGCCTCGATGATATCGATGTTCGCGGGCCTGCCCAAGGGGCCGATGTCCAATGTCGAGCGGGGAGAAAACCTGCTCGGCGGTGGCGCACATTTCTACCGTTGCTATACCTGCTCGGATGGGAGGGACATTGCCATCGGCCCGATCGAACCGCATTTTTTCGCAGTGCTTCTGGAGAAGCTCGGCCTGCCCGACGAGTGGCGTGCAAGGCAATACGAGGCGGCGACCTGGGAACAGCAAGGCCAGGTGCTCGAGGCCCTGTTTGCCACCCGCAGCCGCGCCGAGTGGACCGAATTGCTCGAGGGCACCGACGCGTGTTTCTCGCCCGTCCTGACGCTTGCCGAGGCGCCGGGCCATCCGCATATGCAGGCGCGGCAGGCCTTCTTTACGAAGGAGGCAGTAACCCACCCCGCACCCGCACCACGTTTCTCCAGGACGCCGGGCAAGGTGGGGGCCGGAGGATGCGGGGACGAGGTGCTGATGCGCTGGAAGCTGCAGCAATCGGTTGAGTGACCGGTAGCTGTCTCCTGCCGCGGGAGGACATGCCCGCAAAAGATCAAGCCAGTGCCACCCCTCCCTTTCGTGTTGCCGGCCGGTTCGGGCGCTCTGGCGCTGATCGGCGTGCTGGTCCGACGCGACGAAACAATTGGCTGATTTCGTTCAATCCCTTGGCTCGCGATGTTTCGCGGCACCCACCCGGTTGCTATGGATGTCCGGCAAACCGCCCTGAACCGAGGCGGGGCCGGGCGAGTGCTTCCGGACAAGCGCATCGAACGCGAGCAGATAGTAGACCAAGGAATTTTGATGATGCAGCCGCATGATTTCTGGCAGGAGATCCACCCAGCCGCGACATTCGACACCAACCGCGGACATGAGCGCTTCTATCCCGCGACGCTTTCGGACGGCAGGCAGGTCCTGCTTCCGATCCGGCCGCTGGCCGACGGCAGCCACGCGCTCGCCTCGCTCATCGTCAACCAGGCGAGCTTTGCCGTACTCGATACGCTCGCCGAAGATCTTGCGGCACGCCTTGCCGCATTCGCGCCCGACGTGGTGGTCGGATTGCCGACGCTCGGGCTGACGCTGGCCTCGGAAGTGGCGCGCAAACTCGGCCATGCCCGCTACGTGCCGCTCGGAACCTCGCGCAAGTTCTGGTACGACGAGGCGCTTTCGGTACCGCTATCGTCGATTACCACGCCCGATCAGAGCAAGCGCCTCTATGT
>JAEWPB010000143.1 GCA_023399465.1 Pseudomonadota bacterium | reverse complement strand
CTTCCGGCGAGGCAATGACGACAGGCGCGCTCCCCGGAGCGAGGATCATCGCGAAAGTTCCGGGCCGGCGGGCGAAGGCGACGATGCGGCCGCTCGCAGCGCTAAAGGCCATGCCGTGGGCGCGGGCGGGCAGTAGGGTCCGGTCGATGATCTCGCCGCGTTCGGAGATCGCGGCGATGCCGAATGCCCCATCCGGTGTCCGGAAGGCGGAGGCGAACACCGCATCGGCGCGTAGCAGCGCCATCAGCGGACGGGGTGCCAGCGCGGCGGCGAAGCCGAGGCCTGCCGCTTTCAGGAAATTCCGCCGGTCGATGCATTCCGTCCTCATTTTCATGAAGGGCCCCGGTCCTCAGTCGCCGTCGGAGAAGGAGAAGCCGGCACCAAGGCCGATGGCGGCACCATAATTGTCGCTGAGGCGCAGGATCAGGTCCTTGCCGTTCAGCAGCATGTAGTCGAGCTTGGCGCGGTCGGTATTGTCGCCGAGCGCGGCCTCGATATCGGGGTTGATGGTCTCGGCCTTGCGGGCAAGCTGGTTGAGTACGAAGTCGATGGATTCGACCACGGAACGCTGGTCCTCATCGATCAGGCTCGCCATGTCGGAGGTATCGAGCAGGGCCCGCAGTCCGTCAAGATTGGCCGCGACGGACACAAAGGTGTTTTCGGAGCGCCAGAAGATCGCCTGTTTCGGCAGGACGGGTTTCCCTTCTCCCTTGTAGAAGGCCTCGAGCCGCTGGTCGCGCACCGTCTCGGCGCCGTGGACGAGGATGCCGAGCAGCGCGGTTATCGCTTCGCGATTGTCGCGGAAAACCGGGTTGTCGGGGCCGGGGTTCTTCCATGCCGCCTGCACGCCGTCCGGCTTTTCCCACGCGTCCACCAGTTCTGCGGCCACCTGTTCGACATTGCCGGCGACAGCCGCGCCGTAGCGGCAGCGGAAACCATCCTTCATTGCCAGCAGGTCTTCATTGCCCGTACCTGATAGTACGTATTCGAGCGCACCAAGTCCCTGCATAGCAACGCTTTTTCCTGCGATCGCGCCGGGTCTGACGGCATTCTCGTCGGGTTTGGCCAGCAGCGCCTGAACCTGTTTCATCCCGGTGCTCTTGCGATCCGGATAGAACAGCACCCGCTCGAAACGGTTGCCTTCGATCACCGGCCCGATGCGCACGATCTCGATCCTGCCCCAGTTCTTCACCGTGTCTGTGAAGGCAGCCCTGGCGTCCTGCAGCGTCTTGTCAGACGGGGCGGCGCAGAGCGTTGTCATGGCGGCCGTCAACCGACCGGCGGACTGGCGAAAGTTGCGATAGCCCGGGCGAATGACGTCGTCGACTGCCCTTGCCATGACGGCGGGCACGCGCTCCTCGTTGAGATGCGCCGCAGGCGCATCGCCTTCCTGGGCAAGGGCCGGCAAGGCAAGCGGCGCCAGGACAATGCAGAACATCAGGTGGCGCAGCTTGCGCATCAGAGCGACTCCAGAAAGGTGATCAGCGATTTGCGGTCTTCCGCCTGCATGGATGCGAAGGCGTTGCGAACGCGCTCGGCTTCGCCGCCATGCCAGAGAATGGCTTCGGTGAGATTGCGAGCGCGGCCGTCGTGGAGGAAGAAGCTATGACCGTTGACGGTCTGCGTCAGGCCGATGCCCCAGAGCGGTGGTGTCCGCCATTCCCGGCCGTTCGCCACCCCGACAGCCTGCCCGTCGGCAAGCCCCTCGCCCATGTCGTGCAGCAGGAAATCGGAATAGGGCCAGATCAGCTGGAAGGCATGGGCTTCGTCCCGCGCGTCGCGGCGGGTGACATATTTCGGCACGTGGCAGGAGATGCACCCGGCCTGATAGAACAGTTCCTTGCCCTTCAGCACCTCCGGCATGCTCGCTTTTCTGCGGGCAGGCACCGCGAGGTTTTCCGAATAGAACACCACGAGTTCGAGGACAGGCGAGGGCGCCTCGGTATCGCCAAGGCGCGGCTGCACGCCGGTCGCCCTCGACAGGCATTGTGGTTGCGCGTCGGTGCAATCGCCGTTGTGGCGGGGATCGTCAGGGGATGAAATGCCGATGTCGCCTGCAAAGGCGCTGGCGCTCTGGCCGCGGATCGTGGCGTTCTGCGCCTTCCAGCCGAAACGGCCGATGGCCACATGGCCAGTATGCCGGTCACGGACGATCGCCGGCCTGCCCGATATGCCGTCGCTGTCGCGATCGTCAGGGTCGGCATGGGCGAGAATATCGGCCTCGTGGATCGCTTCGACCAGTCCTAGGCCGATCATCGGCGGCGCGATCCGCGGCGACAGCGTGGTCTCGGGATCGAGCGGGCCATAGCCGAGGTCGGCGACGGCGTAGGTCGGCCTGCGCAGTCGAGCGCTTTCCCCGCCGGCGAGAGGCACCGTTTCTTCCGTATAGCCGACGACCATCCTGCCTTCGGCAGCGAGACCGGGAACGGCGAGATCCTGCAACTGCTCCCCGTAGACCGGATCGGGAAAGTTCAGCACATCGCCTTCGGCAAGTTTTGCCTGTTCGTTCGCGGTCCGTGGCGGGCGGGCGAGGCGCAGGAACATCGAGGTCGCGTCGCTTGCGCCTTCCGGCGGATGGCCGCGGCCATCCTTCAGGTGACAGCTCTGGCAGGAGCGGGCGTTATAAAGCGGACCAAGGCCGTCTGAAGCCTGGGTGGAGGAAGGCGCCGACACCCAGAGCTTGCGGAACAGCGCATTGCCGAGCTGGAAATCCGGGCCCTTGTCGAGCGGCAGGTTGGCCGACATGTGCGAAAAGGCGTCGCCATTGACCGGGTTGATCGAGGTCGCGGCGCCCGCCTGCATGGCCTCGTAGGCTTCTGCATCGGCAAAGCTCGTCGCCGGACGGGTGACGGTCTTGACCCGCTGCCGGTCCTCCGGCGTCAGATCGGTGCGTTCGCTGGCGAAATCGGTTGCACGAGCGGGCGTGGCAACGCCATGGATGCCA
>JAEWPB010000049.1 GCA_023399465.1 Pseudomonadota bacterium | reverse complement strand
ACCTCGTCAACATGACGAAGCGCAACGGCGACCTGATCGGCGGCGCCGACTACACCTTCGACTGCACCGGCAACACGAAGGTGATGCGCCAGGCGCTGGAGAGTTCGCACCGCGGCTGGGGCAAGTCGGTGATCATCGGGGTGGCCGGCGCCGGCCAGGAGATCTCGACGCGGCCGTTCCAGCTGGTCACCGGCCGGCAGTGGATGGGCACGGCCTTTGGCGGCGCGCGCGGCCGTACCGACGTGCCGAAGATCGTCGACTGGTACATGGACGGCAAGATCGAGATCGACCCGATGATCACCCACGTGATGCCGCTCGACGACATCAACAAGGGTTTCGAGCTGATGCATTCGGGTGAAAGTATCCGAAGCGTGGTGGTTTACTGAGCAGAGACAAGGATCGGCGACATGACGACCGCTTACCCAAAAATCTTTTCGCCGATCCGCCTGCGCGGCCATACGCTGCGCAACCGCGTGGTTTTCGGCGCCCACACCGCGAACATGGCGGAGGACGGCCTGCCCGGCCCTCGCCATGTCGCCTACTACGCCGAGCGGGCCATGGGCGGCGCGGCCATGGTGGTGGTCGAGCCGATGCCGGTCCATCAGGCGGCGGTGCTGACGCGGGGCAACTTCCGCCCCTCCGACGACAGCGTCATTCCGGCTTTCCGCAAGGTGACCGAGGCGATCAAGAGCCATGGCGCGGTCGCCATCCAGCAGCTCTACCACATCGGCAGCCACGGCGATTCCGACAATTCCTTCCATCCGCACTGGTCGCCTTCCGGCCTGCCGAGCTACCACGACAGCGACGGCAGCCATGCGATGAGCGAAGCCGAAATCCTCGAGACCATCGACGGTTTCGTGGAGGCTGCGCGACGTTGCCGTGACGCTGGCTTCGACGGCGTCGAGGTGTGGGCGGCCTATCACGGATTGCTCGACCAGTTCTGGACGCCATGGTCCAACCGCCGCGACGACCAGTGGGGCGGATCGGTGGAAAACCGGACCCGCTTCTCCCGCGAGATCCTGCGCCGCATCCGCGAAACCTGCGGCGACGATTTCATCATCGGTCTCGCCGTCAGTGACGAGCCGGACTATGCGATCATGCTGCAGCGGCATGAGCTTGCCGAGATCATCGCCATGCATGACGAGCTCGGGCTGATCGACTACGTCACCTGCGGTTCCGGCGGCTACTTCGACTTCTACAAGCTGATGCCGACCTTCCTCTACCCGGAAAAGCTCGGGGCCGACCTCGCCGGCGAACTCAAGAAGGTGGTGAAGAATGCACTGGTGACCGCGGAAAGCCATATCCGCACGCCGGACAATGCCGAAACGGTTCTTGGCGAAGGCAGTTCCGACCTCGTGTCGATCGTGCGTGGCCAGATTGCCGATCCGCATCTGGTCAACAAGGCCCGCGACGGCCGCGTCGAGGACATCCGCGGCTGTCTTTCCTGCAACCAGATGTGCTGGGGCCGGCGTTCGCGCGACTACTGGATCAGTTGCCTGATCAATCCTTCGGCGGGTCGCGAATTCGAATGGGGTGGCGATCGCTTCGAAAAGGCGCGGGAAGCAAAGAAGGTCCTCGTCGTCGGTGGCGGCCCGGCAGGCCTCGAAGCCGCACGCGCCGCCGCCGAACGCGGTCACAAGGTGGTGCTGGCGGAAGCCTCCGACAGGCTTGGCGGCAACTTCCGCCTCGCGGGCATGCAGCCGCGGCGCGCCCAGATAACCGATCTCATCGAGTGGTATGAGCGCCAGCTGGACAAACTCGGCGTCGAAATCCGCCTCAACAGCTATCTCGAGGCCGCCGACGTCATTGCCGAGGGCGCCGATCACGTCATCCTGGCAACAGGTTCGCTGCCCCCGGAGACCGGCTTCCAGAAGGCATTCCCGCACCTCGACACCTTGCCCGGCCTCGAAAACGGCAATGTGCACTCGGTCGAGAGCGTCATGGCCCGGCAGGCTCGCCCCGGCAACCGCGTGCTCCTGCTGGACGAAGGCGGTGGATGGCGCGGCTGCGGTACGGCCTGGAAGCTCGCCGAAGATGGTCATCAGGTCACACTGCTGACCCCCGACCCGCTGGTCGGCAAGGAACTGCAGCGCACTGCCGCCGACTTTCCGCTGCGCAAAACACTCGGAGGGCTCGGCGTCAGGTTCGTCACCGAGGCGAGCATCCTCGAGTGGCATGGCGACGGTGCGACCGTTCTATCGCATGCCTTCGGCAGCCAGCAGCGGATCGATGCGGACTGCCTCGTTCTGGCAACCACCAATGTCGCGGCCGACTGGCTGGCACAGGAACTCCGCGCGGAAGGCACCGCGTTTGTTGAAATCGGCGACGGCGTCGCCCCGCGCCAGGCACCCTATGCCATCTATGAAGGCCGCAAGGCCGCACTGGAGATCTAGCCCATGAGCTCAACACAGCAGTTCACCATCGATGGCGCGCGCGAGCTTGCCCGTGCAGCCGTTCTCGGTGCGGGTGGCAACGAGGCGATGGCCGCCTCACTGGCAGACGCAACCGTCGCCGCCGAAACGTGGGGGCAAAGCGCCGTCGGCTTCGCGCATCTACCGGATTATCTCGACAGCATCGTTGCCGGACGGATTGACGGACGCGCGGAACCGGTGATCTCGTCGCCTGCACCCGCACTCATTGCCGCCGATGCCCGAGGCGGCATCGCGCAACTCGGCTTCGACCGGGCATTCGATGATCTTTGCGCGCGCGCGACCACGTACGGTATCGCGCTCTTTTCCCAGAGCGGCAGCTATACGGCAGGCGAACTCGGCTACTACATCAGGCGTCTCGCGGATGCTGGCCTGATTAGCTACGCTGCCGCCAACGGGCCGGCGCTGATGGCACCGCCGGGCGCGAGCAGGGCCGTCTATTGCACCAATCCGTTCGCTTTCGGCGCTCCGGTGGCAAATTCGGCACCGCTCGTCATCGACCAGGCATCGAGCGCCACGGCCTACGTCAACATACGTGCCGCCGCCGAGCGGGGCGAGCGGATACCGGAGGGATGGGCAGTCGACGCCGCTGGTCTGACGACCACCGACCCCGGCGAAGCACTGAAGGGCGCGCTCCTCACCTTCGGCGGCAGCCGTGGCGCCAATGTCGCCCTGATGGTTGAAGTCCTGGCAGCAGGACTGACAGGGGCCAATTGGTCGCTCGATGCGCCCGGCTTCGTAACCGGAAACAAGTCGCCGGGTGCCGGTCTCGTTGTCATTGCAATTTCACCGCAACTGCTCGGACAAGACTTGCCGTCGCGGCTCGACGATCATTTCCGTCGCCTCGAAGGCTTGGGGACGCATATTCCGGGACAGGCCCGCAAGCAGCGCGAAGACGAGGCGCGCCTCAGCGGCCTGAAATTGCCGGAGGAACTCGTTCGACGCATCGCGGCCTACGCCGACGCGACCGGAGAGAGCGGGAATACGCCCCAGTCTTGAGCTCAGTATCCAAGTGTTCGAGGCACCCGTTATCCTCGTTAACCGGTACTTGTCTATTTTCCGCTTATCCTGAGGCGAAATGGCCCGTTGCCGGGCTTCAGGATCAACGGGAACACACCCTCGGCCATGACTTTGCACGCTCCGCAGTCCCTGTCGTCACGCGGCGGTACCATCCGCGCTGTCGAATCGCGGGATTTCGCCGAGGTTGCGGCATTGTTCCAGCGGACCTTCCGCGACCCGTCGACTCCGCCGCCGCCGTCGCTCGCGCATTACATGCAGGACATCTTCCTCGGCCATCCGTGGCTGGATGAAGGTTCGCGATCGAAGGTCTATCTGAACGCGGACGGTGCGGTGACCGGTTTTATCGGCATCGTGCCGGTGCGAATGATGCTGGGCGATCGTCCCGTCACCGCCGCCTATGCCGGTTCCTACATGGTGGATCGGCCGCACGACAATCCGCTGGCTGGCGCACGTCTGCTACGTGCCTTCCTTTCCGGCCCGCAGGATTTGTTCGTGAGCGAGACCGCCAACGCCACCGCGCTTGGCATGTGGCAGAAGCTTGGCCACCGCATGGAACCCGCCTACAGCCTGAACTGGATCCGCATCTTCAAGCCGGCAAACACCGGCATCGACGTACTGGCGCGGAAATTCGGGGCGGCGCGGCTGGCAAGGCCGGTTGCAGGCGCTTTCGACTGGTTGATGGACCGGGCGATGAAGGGGCCCTTGCGGCCACACGAACCGGATTCTCGTCGTTTCCGGGCAGAGGATGCTGACATCGATATGCTGAAGGAGGCGCTTGGCCAACTGAGCCGATCCTTCACGCTACGCCCGGACTGGTCTTCAGCCACACTGGACTGGCTGCTGAAGCACGCCTCGCAGAAGAAGCTGTTCGGCGACATGCATGGCCGGGTTCTGAGATATCCCGATGGCACGCCCGCCGGTTGTTCCATCTATTTCGGCCGCCCGAACGGTATCGCCTGGGCGCTGCAAGTCCTGGCAACGCCCGATGCCAACGAGGCCGTCGTCGACGACATGTTCCATGACGCCTGGCGCCGCGGCTTCGCCGCTATCCGCGGCAATGGCGACCGCGAAGTCCTCCCCGTCGTGATGCGCCGGAAGGCCCTGCTCTTTTCCCGCTCGTCAATGCTGGTCTCCAGCCGCGACCCGGCCATTCTGGCCGAGATCCGCTCCGGCCGCTCGATCGTGACGGGGCTTGGGGGCGAAAGCTGGTGCCGCCTCGTCGGCGACCGCTTCGCCTGACCTTAGCAGCCTCGGGCCATCAGCGTCGATCAGCCGCGGTGCGGCATGGAGATAGTGGGCGACCTTGCGCTTGGCCTCGATATCCCGCCAGGCCGCAGTGACCTCGGCTTCCGCCAACCCGATTGCGGCCGCGACCTCCGGGGCGGCAACCGCATTGTCAAGGCCATGAAGGCACAGATCCATGTCGCGGTGCGATAGCGCAAAATAATACTCGTCCTGCGTCTGCGGCAGCGACCAGGTATCGGTCGTCGGCGGACGGATGCGGATTTCCTCCGGCACGCCGAGCGCCTCGGCCAGCTGGTAGACCTGGCTCTTGTAGAGATGGGCGATCGGCTTGAAGTCGGCGGCGCCGTCGCCATTCTTGACGAAGAAGCCCTGATCATATTCCAACCGGTTGGGGGTACCCGCAACTGCATAATTCAGCCGGTCGGCATGGTAGTATTCGATCTGCTTGCGGGTTCGCTGCTTCATGTTGGCGGCAGCAATGACGCCGAGATAGACATCGAGCGGCATGCGCAGCTTCTGCTGCACACCCTCCGGCGATTGCACCACCAGCCAATTGATACTGTAGCCGCGGCCGGAAAGGGCCGATTCCAGAACCACCTTCGATCCCCAGCCCTCGCCATATTCGGGGACCAGCCGGCGAATGAAGTCGTCCCGGCGCTGATAGCAACCGGCCGCTTCGAGAGACGGGGCGATGTCCTCGCGAACCGTGTCGATACCGAGCATGCCGGCGAGCGTCATGGCCAGATCGGCACTTTCCGGCTCCGAGTCGCGCTCGGGCATCAGCACGCCGACGACCTTTTCAGGCCCAAGAGCCTTGACGCAAAGTGCCGCCGTCACGCTGCTGTCGATGCCGCCGGAGAGCCCGAGCACCGCACCGCGCCGACGGAGATCGCGCAGCACGATCTCCCGGATCCGCCCGGCAATGCGCTCGATTTCGACCTCGGCATCGAGCCGCAGGCAGTCTGCCGAAAATGCCGTCTTGATGGTCATGCCGTCGCCTCGGTTGCTTGGTGTTGTTTTTCAAGCCGGATCTTGCCCGATGCCGTCGTCGGCAGGCTGTCGCGGAATTCGATTGCTTTCGGCACCATGAAATCCTCGAGGAAACGGGTGCAGTGGCGCACGATCTCGCGCTCTTCAAGCCGCCTGCCCGGCTCTGCGACGATCACGGCCTTGACGGCTTGCCCGAGGATTGGATCGGCGGTGCCGACAACCGCCGCTTCGCGGATGCCCTCGAAAGCGTAGAGCACGCGCTCGACCTCCTGCGGGCTGACTTTCTCGCCGCGGGTGACGATGATGTCGTCCTTGCGGCTGACGAAATAGAGGTAGCCGCATTCGTCCATCCGGAAGAGGTCGCCGGTGCGCAGCTCCCTGCCCCAGGGGTCCGGTGCGGGGCGCAGGGCAGCGATGGTCGCCGCTTCATCGCGCCAGTAGCCCTGCATCACATGCGGTCCGCGGACAACCAGTTCGCCGATCACGCCCGGGGCGACCGGCAACCCGCGCTCATCGACCACCGCCACTTCGCCACCCGGGATGGCAATCCCCACAGACGTCGGCTTCAGCACAACGTCCTGCGGCGGAAGCCAGGTCGCTCGCAGGCATTCGGTCTGTCCGTACATGATGAAAAGCCGGGCGTCCGGGAACAGGTCGCAGAGCCCTTTGCTCATCACGGGCGGCAATTGCGCCGCCGCGCTGGTGATGTAACGCAGCTTTGGCAGGAAGCCGGGAGAGAGATCCTTCATCTGCAGCAGCAGAGCCGCCATTGTCGGCACCAAGGGGAAGCCGGTAACGCCTTCTTCGGCCATGCGCTTCAGGATCACGCGTGGAAACGCAAAGGACTTTTCGAGGACGAGCGTCGCGCCGCTCATCGCTGCGGTGACCATCTGCGTCAATCCGTAGCCGAAAGAGAGCGGCAAAACGCTGAGGATGGTGTCCTCGGCCGTGTTCTCGAGATAGGTGACGATTGCCGTGCAGGCTGCGGTGACGTTGTCATGCGTCAGCATCACGCCCTTCGGCACGCCCGTCGAGCCCGAGGTATGGATCAGCAATGCAAGTTCGCCGGCGCCCCCGACACCGCCAGGTTTGCCGGCATCCACGCTTCCCGACGGCGATGTCCCTGCTGCTAGGGTCTTGAAATCGATCCAGCCGGGGCGGAGTTCCGCACCATCATTCGCGATCGCGATGCGCGGCATGTCTTCGCTGCGGACACGCTCGTCCATCCCGCCGAGCCGCGCCTGCATGATCACCGCGGCCGGCTCCACCCGCGCGGATACGGCACTGAGTTTGTCCGCCTTGGTCTGCGGATTGAGGGGGCAGGCGATTGCGCCGGCCTTGAACACCGCATAGAGGGCGACCACCGCTTCGGCGCTGTTGTCGGGGACAAGTAGCACCCGATCGCCACGCCCTACTCCCCGTGCCGCTAAGGCGCTTGCCACACGATCGGACTGTGCATCGAGTTCGCGATAGCTCATCCTGAAACCGCCGGCGACCAGCGCGGTCTTGTCCGGCATGTTCCCGGCGGTTTCGCGCAGGTGATCCTCGATGCGCATCGCTCAATCCTCGTTTTGGCGAGAACGCCTCAGGCGGCAACGCCGAGCTTGGCCCGCAGGTAGCTGCCGATGTTGCGGATGGAATCGAGGTTGTCAGGCACGATCTCGTCATCGGCGACGCTGATGCCGAAGCGCGTCTCGAGGAACGCGATCAGTTCGAGCACGCCGGTGGAGTCGATCAGTCCGCTTTCGAGCAGCGACTCGCCATCGGCGATCCCGTCGCGGTCGGCCCGGAAGAGGAAGTTTTCGGCAATGAACCCGCGGATGCTTGAATCGAAATCGTCAGGCATGAACCAGACCCTCAGCTTGGGAGACTGCGGAACGTCCCGCTTCGCCGTTACCGGCTCCGTCGCAACGCCCGCCAAAGGCGCGATGCCAGAGCCCGGTCGACACGATGCCGACGAGCGCCATGTTATCGCGCTGACCAAGCTTGCGTTGTAAACCGAATTTGCTAACGAGTTGCTGAACGGCGGCGGGATCGAAGTATCCTGCCTGCTCAATTGCCTCAGGCGACAATGCACGGTGTATTTCCGCAGGCTGTCGGTCGCCGACGAAGCACTCGCCTTCCGGCGCGCGATACGGTTGCTTCGGGCGCGTGCCGATTTCCCGAGGCAGCAGGTCCGCCAGGCTTTCGCGCAGGATATGCTTTTCACGCAAGCCACGGATCTTCAGTTCCGGCTTCAGTTTCGCGGCGAACTCCACCAGCCGGTGGTCGAGGAACGGATAGCGCCCCTCGATGCCGTGGGCCATCGACACCCGATCGCCCTGCGACGACAGGATATAGCCCGGCAGCAGGAAAGCCATTTCCAGGTACTGCGCCTGGGACAGCCCGTGCCAGCGCCCGAAATCATCGGGAAGGCGCTCGCGCAGATCGGCAAGCGCGTCGTAGTCGCCGATCTCGCGGCGCACCGCGTCCGAATAGAAGAGCTTGATGCCCTGCGCAGTCCTGAAGCGCGGGACATGCGAAAAGAGCGGATCGGCAGGATCTGCACCGCCAGCGGCAAAGAAGGAACGCAGATAGCTCTGCGACTGCTGTTGCATCCGGGGCAGATAGGGATAGAGGCGCGACAAAAGCCGGGGGCGACGCGCGGAGCCCGGCTGCCTGCCGACGAAGCGGCGCACCTTGGCCTCCTTGAAGATATCGTAGCCGCCGAAGACTTCGTCCGCCCCTTCGCCGGTCAAAACGACCTTTGTGCCGCATTCCCGCACATGCCGAGCGAGGTGGTAGAGCGGGACCGGTCCGGAACGGACCACCGGTTGCTCGATGGCGCCGACAACCTCGGGGAAAAGCCTGCCGACATCGCCTGCGGTAACATGGACCGCCTGGTGCCGCGTACCGAGGGCTTCGACCATCCTGCGCTGCAGCGCGCTTTCATCGAACTCGGGATCGTCGAATGTCACCGAAAAGGTGCGCAATTGATCCGGGACGTAGCGGCACGCGGCCGCGCTTACCAGCGAGGAGTCGAGGCCGCCACTCAGATAGGCGCCATAGGGCGCGTCGCTGCGCAGGCGAATCCGGACGGAATCGAGAAACAGCGATCGCAATTCCTCGCGAAGCGCAGCCTCAGCCGCACTGCTGTGGTTTCCGGCATCGGGGAAATGCGGCTGCCAGTAACGGCGGGTCTCGATACGGCCGGGGCGGACCAGCATGAAATGGCCGGGCGGCAGTTCGTTTACATTCTTGAACGGCGTACGTGGTGGCAGGCAGAACCAGAAAGTGAAGATCTGGTCGAGCGCCACGGGATCGAGCTCGCCCTCGACACCGGGCACCTGCAGCAGCGCCTTGATCTCCGAGGCGAAATAGAACCCTTCCGGGCGCTCCGCATAATAGAGCGGGCGCACGCCCATGCGATCGCGGGCAATGAAAACGTGGTTCGCGCGCGCATCCCAGATGGCAAAGGCGAAATCCCCGTTCAGCCGGTCGAGACATGCGGTGCCCTCGGCCTCGTAAAGGCGCAGCAACACCTCCGTGTCGGACCGCGTACGGAAGACTTGGCCCTTCGCTGCCAGTTCCTCGCGCAGTTCGATATAATTGAAGATCTCGCCGTTGAAGGTGATCGATACCGACTGGTCGGCATTGGCCATCGGCTGGGCGCCGCCCTGCGCATCGATGATGCTAAGCCGGCGGTGGCCGAGTCCCACACCGCCGCCGCAATATATCCCTGAGCCATCCGGTCCGCGATGCGCGAGCGCTGTTGCCATGCGCTCGAGCAACTCCGGTGTCTGCGGCTCATCCGGGGACCTGATATAACCGACTATGCCGCACAAGGCAGTGCTCCCCAACAGGGCCGGCGTCGTCTCGGTCTATCGGTGGAAACTAAATGCCGCGTGCCGGCCGGCAGATCACTTTTGTAGGCGATGAGTGATTAATAAATTTACGGCGCCCTCCCCCTTTTTGGGCTAGTTTTGCCGCCTGGAACACATCCACGCACTAGAATTTTATTCTAAAATAGCAATCCGGGCGGCACTCCATCGAATGCCGCCCGGACCGAAATTGGAAAACAATAAAAACCGTCCGACAGGCTGTGCCTGCCGCACATCCGGTTACGCGTAAATCTCTTTCACGTTGCGCTTGCGTATCAGATCGCGGATCGCCGACTTGACCTCATCGGGTGACGCAAAGCGGCGCTCATCCAGATCCAGCACGTGGAACTTAACCGCGATAAACTTGAGCAGATCCTTGTCCGGCACAACGATGCCGACCGGCTCTCCAGCAAATTCAATGACTTGCTTTTTCATAGGCACACTCCTTCCACGCGTTACAAACGTGGACTCGACGAATTGTATGATTAGGGACCGAAACGGGCGCTATCAAATCCGACAGCACGGGCGGGAGGCCGCTTCCGTGATATTCACCTCGGGCATCATCCGTCCAAGGAGGGAAGCGATGCATTTCATCAACATGTCACTTTCCTTGTTGGGTCTTCGCTTGCTCGAGAACGAACGGAGATTTCGAAATTATCGAAACGCATCCTTAACCTAAACGATCGTTCCATTCAACAGCAAAACTGAATACTTAGAATTTTTTTCTGTTTCGTGACAGAAAAGCGGCAACTTCGTGAAATTCCGCATTCAGCATTGCAAGGACCAGCTTCACCGGTCCTCCGAAAGCCGCATCGGGTCGCCCCTGCGCCGCCTCCGGACTGCTCAGATAATAAGTCGCACCGGCTTTGCAATGTCGGCGCCAAAAAAATCGGGTCACGAAGACGTGTTTTGATTGGGGGGCGAAACGCCCTCACCAGCCATCCTTGAGGGCGCGCTCCAGCATGTCCACGAAGAAGTCGGCGCTTTCGTGCGTCAGGCACAGCGGCGGCTTGATCTTCAGGACATTCAAGTGGTCGCCGGTCGGCTGCATGATCACCCCGAGTTCGAGCAGCCGGCTGCAGATCGCCGCGGTCTCCTCGGTTGCCGGCGCAAGCGTCGCGTTGTCGCGGACGAATTCCACGCCAAGATAGAGGCCCATGCCGTGCACGGCGCCGATCAGGGGATATTGTTCGCCGAGCGCTTCCAGGCGGGCTTTCAGGTGGTCGCCGACGAGCTGCGCATTTTCCTGCAACCGTTCGTCCTGCATGATGTCAAGCACGGTCATGCCGACTGCGCAACTGACGGGGCTGCCGCCGGCGGAGGAAAAGAAATAGCCCTCCTTCTCGAGAGCGTCGGCGATAGCTCGGCGGGTGATCACCGCCCCCAGCGGATGGCCGTTGCCCATGCCCTTGGCGATGGTGATGATATCGGGCACCACGCCCTGCTGGTCAAAGCCCCAGAAGTGATGGCCAAGGCGGCCATAGCCCACCTGCACTTCGTCAGCGATGCAGACCCCGCCGCGTTCCCTGACCAGGTGATAGACCTGCTCGAGATAGCGGGAAGGCAGGGGAATTCCGCCGGCATTGCCATAAACGGTCTCGCAGATGATCCCGGCGAGCTTTTCGTTGCTGCTATCGAGGTCTTCGACGACATGGCGCACCGTCTCGACATAGGAGTCGGCGACATTGGGCCCACGGAACGGTCCGCGATAGGTATTGGGGGAGACGACCGCATGAACCCATGCCGGCCGGGTTTCGAGCGCCCGGGGATTGTCGGCGATCGAGGTCGAGACCGCGTCGCTTGCCACCGTCCAGCCGTGATAGCCCTCGAGCAGGCACAGCATGTTCCGGGCGCCGGTGTAGGCCCAGGCAAGGCGGATCGCGAGGTCGTTGGCTTCGGAGCCGCTGTTGACGAGGAAGACCGTATCCAGTCCCTCCGGCGCGAGCTCAGCCAGCCGTTCTGAAAATTCGGCGATCCCGGCATAATGGAAGCGCGAATTGGTGTTGAGCAGCGACCACTGGCGCGACACCGCCCTGGCGAGCCGCGGATGGCCATGGCCGACGAGGCTGACATTGTTGACCATGTCGAGATAGGCACGGCCGGTGACATCGAACATGTGTTCGCGCCAGCCGCGTTCGATCTGCGGCGGCTCTTCGTAGTAGTTCTTCTGCGGGCGCGCAAAATGGTCCTGACGGCGCTGAAAGAGCCCCGCGCTGTCCGGCCGGGGCGCGTCACAGTCGAAACCGAGGACAGCCGAGGGCGACGGGCACAAAGCCGACCAGGCGGCTGCGTGGTCCGGCGTCGAAAACAATGGCGGCTCGATGCCCGGCTCGCGGCAGAGCTGAACCTGCAACAGTCCGACATCGCCGGCAGCACCGGCGATCGTTCCGAGCGGCTCACCCCGACCAACGCGGACACCCGGACCATGCAGGCTTTCGAGACCGAACAGGTGGAGATCAATGTCTTCGCCCGCGAGCACGACACGCTCGCCATGGCGCTCGAACCTGCCCTCGAACGGAGCCACGACCTCCATTCCGGCTGCGGCACGCAGGGCGACATGGAGCGCGAAGGTTTCGCCGGCCCGGGCAGCGCGCACCCTGGCGCGCGACAGGCGGTACTCGCCATAGCGGGTCGCGGCCGTCCCGTCCTCCCAGGCCGCTTCCGTCAGGAGCTCCTCGTCGATCCCCGGATCCGACCATTCGCCAGCGAGGAAGTGAGGGCTGAGCACACCAAGATCGACCAGCCGTACCGTCCCCGGCTCCAGGGTGGGCAGCAAGGCGCCCATGGCGACAGGCTCCACCGCCGACGACGACGTGACGCCGGTCGCCGCCTGCAGGATCGCCTCTTCCATCAGCCTGTAGGGAACCGACAGCGCGGTCTCGAAAATCGTGCGCTCGTGTTCGATATTGTCGCGCACATAGGCGTTGTCCGGCTCGATCGCCAGTTGCCGTTCGCTGCTGGCAACGAGGATGCCCGCCCGGGCAACTGTCAGCGGCCAGAGCGCCTTCAGTTCCGCCTCGTTCAGTGGGTACTGCTCATGGAAAGCCTTGACGGCCCGCAGAATGTAGAATGGATCGCCATCGGCGTGATGCAGGAGCGACGCGCTGGTAACCGCAAGGTCAGCGACCACCCAACCCTTGATTATGTCCCCGAAATCGATGACCGCATCGGGAATGAAGCGGCCGCTCGAATCGGGACGGCTGACGACATTGTCGTCGGTCACATCGTGGTGGATTGTCTGGGTGCGGAGCTCCTCGGCCAGCGGCTGCACCCGGCGCATGGCACTGACCATCGCCTTGGCGATCCGCTCGCGCGCCACCGGATCCTTCATGTCGGCGAGAAGATGAAGTGCGACCGGGCCAGCGCGGCGCAGATCCCACTGCAATACGCGATCGAGCCCCGGATGGTCGAAGTCGGCGAGGCAGGCGGTCAGCTTTCCGCCAAGCGCCCCGAGCGCGGCGACCGCTTCGTGGGACAGGTGCTTGCGCCGCGTCAGCGGTTCACCGTCGAGATATTCCAGCAACCGGACCTGATAGGTGACGTCGCGGACGGAGACGAAAATCAGATCCTGCCCATCATGCGCGGGCATCACTTTCGGCACCCGCGGTGCGCCGGGCTTGGCGGCGATGTGGCGGAGGGCGGCGTTCTGCGCCTCGAGTTCGACCGTTGCATATTCCGAGCGGCAGATTTTCAGCACATAGCGCTCGCTGCCCGTATCGATCCGGTAGTTCCGGTCCTGCTGGCTGCCAAGTTCGGTGATGGTGCCGGTCAGCTTGTAGAAGAGCTGGGCGATATCGGCCGCATCCTCGGAATTCACATCCGGCCGAGGCAGCTGCGTGCGATCAAAAAGCGCTTCATCCGTCAACGAAATATCCCTCGCATCATTGAAAGAGAGATTAGCAAAGGAATTTCAGGCGTCTATCCCGGGCAAGCGCGCTCGCTGCATATTCGGGAAAGAAAAATGGCGCCGGGGGGACCGGCGCCATGCATCACATCAGCCCATGCGCTCGGAAGCGTAGCTGCCGGGGCTTGCCGGGAAGACGATCGTGCGGTTGCCGTTGAGGAACACGCGACGATGGATATGCGCATGGATGGCGCGCGCCAGCACCTGGCTCTCGACGTCACGGCCGATCGAGACATAGTCGTCGGCGCTTTGCGCATGGGTGATCCGGGCAATGTCCTGCTCGATGATCGGACCTTCGTCGAGATCGGCGGTCACATAGTGGGCCGTGGCGCCGATGAGCTTTACGCCGCGCTGGTAGGCCTGCTTGTACGGGTTGGCGCCCTTGAAGCTCGGCAGAAAGGAGTGGTGGATGTTGATGATCCGGCCGGACATCTTGCGGCACATGGCATCGGACAGCACCTGCATGTAGCGGGCCAGGACCACCAGGTCGGTTTCGGTCTGCTCGACGATCTCCAACAGGCGCGCTTCCGCCTCGGGCTTGTTTTCCTTCGTTACCTTGATGTGGTGGAACGGGATGTCGTGGTTGACCACCACCTTCTGGTAATCGAAGTGGTTGGAGACGACACCGACGATATCGATCGGCAGGGCGCCGATCTTCCAGCGGTACAAGAGGTCGTTCAGGCAGTGGCCGAAGCGCGACACCATCAGCATCACCTTCATGCGCGAGGCGGCATCATGGACTTCCGCATCCATCTCGAACTTGGCGGCGATCGGCTTCAGCCCTTCGGTCAGGGCTTCCAGGGTGACGCCCTCTTCCGAAATGAAGCTGACGCGCATGAAGAACTTGCCGGTGTCGAGGTCATCGAACTGGGAACTGTCGACAATGTTGCAACCCTGATCTGCGAGGTAACCCGAAACGGCTGCGACGATTCCCCTTGTCGACTTGCAGGATACCGTCAGAACATAGCTCTTCATCTGTCTTTCCCTTTCAAAGCAGGCAGCAATGCGCAGGCTGCTTTATTCCAATTATTCGGCCCGGAAAAGGTCCGGAACCCGGTTGCTCTCGAATAGATGGAAAGTCGCCGCGGCAAGTGCGACATTCCTCCTTTGCGTGTGCTTTTACGCACACGCCCCAATGTCCCGAGATTAAGACCGCGCCCGCAAAATTCCGTTCCCTTTGCGCCGCACAAGCGCTGATCCCCGCCGTCCCTCGTCAATCGTCGCGAAAATCGCCCCCCTCTCCCCGCAAGCGACGAAACGGTAACCAAGTTTTCGCTTCGCCTTGGCAAACCCCGGTGGCAAGGCCTTGATATACCTGATGTTAAAGGTTGAAAGCGCCATGTTCGACATTCAGCCGGCACTCGGGCCCTTTTTTCCCTGGCCTGGCTTTTCCAGGCGCTCCAGCGACCGACAACAGGTGAAGTATGAGCATGGTCCATGCAGATATGAGGATGGCGACACCGATGCCCGACGCATCGCCGCTCATCGTGCACGTCGTGCGCCAGTACGCCCCGAGCCGCGGGGGCCTGGAGGATGTGGTCGCCAACCTGTGCCGCCAGTCGCTCAAACGGAACCATCGCGTGCGCGTGGTCACCTGCGACAGCGTCTTTGCCCAGCCCGGCCTCTCATTGCCATCGAGGGAGGTGATCGACGGGGTCGAAGTCGTCCGCATCCCCTGGTCCGGCAGCACTCGCTATCCCATCGCCCTGCAGGTTTTCAGGCATCTCCGGGATGCCGACCTGATCCATGTCCATGCCATCGACTTCTTCTACGACGCGCTAGCCTGGGGACGGCCGTTCCATCGCCGCCCGATGATCGCGACCACCCATGGCGGCTTCTTTCATACGCGCAAGTTCCGCTGGCTGAAGGAAGCGTGGTTCCGCACCCTCACGAGAGCTTCGGCGCTTGGCTACCAGCGACTGGTCTGCTGCAGCCAGTCGGATCTGGCGCTCTTCCGGAAGATCGCCGACGACCGTCTCACGCTGATCGAGAATGGCGCAGATACGGAAAAGTTCTCTGGCGCCGGATCGACGCTGCCAACGCGCCGGCTGGTGACGATCGGGCGCTTCTCGGTGAACAAGCGGCTCGACCTCCTGCTCGACGGCATGGTGGAACTGGTAAGCCGCCAACCCGGATGGCACCTCGACATCATCGGCGCGCCCTCCGACCTCAGCGCTGACGACCTTCGCCGTGAAATCGACAGCAGGGGGCTTGGCGCGCATGTCGCGTTGCATGTGTCAATCGACAACGCCGGAATACGCGAAGTAATGGCGGATGCATCCTTTTTCGCCTCGGCCTCGGAATACGAGGGGTTCGGGCTGGTCGCCGTCGAGGCTATGAGCGCCGGCCTCTTGCCCGTGCTTCATCCCAATGACGCCTACCGCCATCTGGCCGCCAGACATGCGTCGATCACGCTTTGTGACTTCTCTCGGCCCGACGCCTTTGCCGAGGCAATGATCCGGGGCTTCGACAAGCTGAGTTCCGATGCGGCGAATACACGGCAACGGGTGATCGACGAGGCGCAGGCCTATTCCTGGGATAGGGTCGCCGACAAGTACTTTGCGATTTACGAGGAGGTGATCGCATGACGACCGGACCGGTGCTTGCCGCCGATGTCACCACCGTCGAACGCGAGAAGCCGAAGCGCGACGCGCCGGCAATCTCGCTGGTGAGCAGCACCCTGGGGCGTACAAGCAAGCTCGGCCGACTACTGGCATCGCTTCAGCGGCAGACCTTTACCGACTATGAGATCATCGTCGTCGACCAGAATCCGGCGGGATACCTGGACGGCACAATCGAGCCCCACCGCGACGATCCCCGTTTCACCCACGTCACCTCGGCCAAAGGCGTGTCGCATGGCCGCAATGTCGGAATTGCCGGCGCATCCGGGGCCATCATCGGCTTTCCCGACGATGACTGCTGGTATGCCCCCGGCGTACTTGAAAACGTCGCGTCGCTTTTCCGGGACAATCCACGGACGGCGGTGGTCATCGGGCGCACGATCGATGAGCAAGGACACAACTCGATCGTGCCTGCCTTGCCCGCCGATTGCAGCATCCGCAAGGACGACGTCCTCTATGTCGGCAATGCCAACGCCATCTTCTTTCGTCGCGAGACACTCGAAGCGGTAGGCCTGTTCGACGAGCAACTGGGGCCGGGGCCGGCGACAATTTTCCAGAGCGCCGAGGACCTCGACATCGTGGCGCGCGCGGTTGCAGCCGGTCTCAGGGTCGACTTCTTCTCCGCCCTGACCATATTCCACGAGCAGGTCGATACCGGCGACAGAGCCGGCTATCTGCAGCGGATCGGCAAGTATTCGCTCGGGACCGGTGCATTTTTCCGCAAGAACGGCTATGGCATGGCGACGGTCGGCGGGCTGCTGTTCAAGACCCTGGCCGGCATCCCACTCCGCCTGCTGAAGCGCCAGCCGCTCGAGCTACGGCCCAAGTTCGCCTACGCCTATCACATCGCTGCCGGTTATTTCCTCTGGCCCGGCAAGCAGCCGGCAGAAAACCGAAAGACAGGGCTTTAGTCCCAGGCGCGATAACCTTCGAAAATTCCGAGCGCCCATGCCCATTTGTATCGGGCCTTCCAGGTATCGCCCCGCACCATGGCAACCGTCATTCCGGTGAGCGAACGCGCCAACCGGTAGGAAGCATAGCCCGCACCGAACCGATGCTTGCTCAGGAGTGCGCCGAAGCCGCGACCGTATTTCCGGGCGCGCTCGATCTGGGCGTCGGCGATCACGGTGTCGACCTGGTCGTGGTGAACGACGAGTTCGGGGAAGAACCGCAATTTGCCGCCCGAAGCAACCGCGCGGAGAAGCAGGTCGGCCTCCTCGCCGCTCTGGAACGGTGTATCCGCCCCGACGCCCAGGCGTTCATCGAAACCGCCGATCGCCTTCAGCAACTCGGCCCGCACGAAGATGCCATTCGAGTTGCCGCATTCGAGATAGTTCGCCCGTGTAATGTCCCGCGCGATGTCGCCCGTCGGACTGACCGAGGGATGGCCGCCGGAATCGAGCGTTCGCCCGGTGACGATGGAAAGGTGCGGGTGTGCGGCAAACAGCGCCGCCGCCCGGCCGAGCGTGTCGGCCCGATACCAGCAGTCATCGTCCGGGAAAGCGAGGAAGTCGCCCCGAGCAGCGGCGATACCATTGTTGCGGGCGCGCGAAAGCCCCTTCGGGGAACGAATGTGCCGGATCGGATAGGCGGCCGCATGGCGCTCGACGATCGGCACCAGCCGGTCGTCCGGGTTCTGGTCGACGAGAACGACTTCGAAATCGTGGAAGGTCTGCTCTGCAAGCGATGCAAAAAGGCGCTCAAGCTGATCGAAACGATGGACAGAGCAAACGACCAAGGAAAACAAGAGCCACTCCAACCGTCCCGTTCCGGGCGGAATCGCCCTGCATCGCTCGACGGTGGGCGATGCGGCTGTTCTAATGCGACGATATGCGCCAAATGTTAAGCTATATGAAATAGGAACACCGAGATTATTGCGGAACGACGCCGACAAAAGTTGGACGACCGAAGATCTCGATGAGCAGAAGCATTTTTTCGAACTCCATTGCCAATGCTGCCGCCGGCATGGCCCTGCTGATATCGGGCTTCCTGTCGTCGATCGTCGTCGCTCGCCTGCTCGGGCCGGAAGCCAATGGCGTGATCGCCTTTTCGCTGTGGATCGCCACAACCGGCGCGCTGCTTTGCGAGCTTGGCACCGGCATCACCCTGCAACGCATCCTGCCGCAACTGAAAGTGCGCGGCTATGACGACAGCCAGAGACGCGGCTTTGCTGCCTATCTGGCCCCGCCAATGATCCTCGCGACGATCGTCGCAGTCGCCATCTACGCTGGCGTTTTCTGGGAGGCGACGCATCTGGAATGGGTGCAGACCGCCCCCTCCGTCGTACTGCTGACCGGCATTCTCCTGTTCGTCCAGTCGATCGGCTCCTATAGCAAGAGCTACCTGATCGGCGAGCAGCGCTTGCCGGCATTTCTCCGCCTGACCGTGACGGCATCGGTGCTGCAACTCGCTGTCGTCGCCGCCGGCGCCGCGCTCATCGGCATCGAGGGCGCCCTAATCGGCTACATCGCCGCTCAGGTCATATTCTTTCTGTATGCGACCACGGTCATCTCTGCCCGCCGCAACGCCTGCGACATCAGCGCGCGCTACCTGACCACGACATCGCTCATCCTCTTCTTCGAGTACCTGCTGACCTCGGTCTTCCTCAATCGTCCCGAACTGCTGTTCCTGCAGCAGTTCCATGATGTCGAGACCGTCGGTTTCTATGCGGTGGCGTTCTCGCTCGCCAATCTTGCCCTGCAGCTTCCGGTACAGTTGACGGGCAGCCTGCTGCCCTATTACGCGGAGAAGCGCGAACAGGCGAACGGCCACATGCCGCACGAGGTTTTCGAAGGCGTGGTGCGCAGCCTCGCCTATCTGACCCTGCCGATGTGCTTCGGGCTCGCGGCAATCGCGGAGCGGCTGATCGTGGTCATCTATGGCGAAGCCTTCGCGCCGAGCGGACTGATCGTCGTCATCCTCGCCCTGCTCTCGCCTGCCAGCGTCTTTCTGCAACTCTGCACCCAGTTGCTGTTTTCCATGGATCGTGCGCGCGCCCGGCTGGTGATCGCCGGGATCGGATCGGTGATCATGGTTGCCGGTTGCGTCGCCGTCATTCCGTTCTGGAGCGGCCCCGGCGCCGCATTCGTACGCGGCGCCGTATTCACGTTGATGTGCGTCCTGATGATGCGTGCCATTCGTTTCGACCGCTCGCCGAAGACCATGTACATCGCCCTTCTGCGCATCGGGACAGCGGCCGCCATCTGCGGCGGCGCGGCCTACTTCGTCGTTGCAGTCGTCCCGGGAGCAGCCGGCCTGGTTGCTGCGATTGCCGCCGGTGCGCTCGCCTACCTCATCGCGTTGCGTCTTCTCGCTGCGGTCGCTGCCGAGGATGTGGCGGTACTGCGCCAGATCGTCGAACGCCTGCCGGCGGGACCGCGAAGGATATCGGCGCCGATTATCGCTCTCGTTGCGCCGGCACGCAGTTGATCTGGGCTGTTTGCCAAATATTCACGGGCGCCCGCACATAGTTCGCACGGGAGTTGTGCTATCCTTGATGGATTGCGCAAGATCGGCTTTGGCCAGCACAGCAATTCGCACGGGACAATGACAGCGACGCTTTCCAATGCAGCAGCACCACAACCGGCCACCGCGCGACCGCGGTCGGCGGCCATTCCGGTGACATTTGCCGGCACGGCCGGGCTGTTTTCGCCTGCCTGCGGCAATGCCCGCGACCTTGCGGTCATGTTCCTCAGCCCGTGGGGCCTCGAGGAAATGTGCACGCGCAAACTATGGCGCATCCTCGCCGAGCAATTATCCGACATCGGCATTGCCAGCCTCCGCTTCGACTACCCCTCGACCGCGAATGCGCTGGATCTTCCCGACTCCAGCGGGCTCGAAGCCTGGGACCGTTGTATCGCGACCGCCATCGACACGCTGAAAACGCATTCCGGCTCAAGCCGGATCGTCCTTCTCGGCCAGGGACTGGGTGCATCCCTTGCGCTCACGGCAGCTGACGACAGGCCCGACATCGAGGGGCTCGCCCTGCTTGCTCCCGTGACCAAGGGCCGAGCCTATCTGCGCGAACTGATGTTGTGGGCCAAGGTCGTCGATGACGGCCTCGAGGTCATCGATACGCTGCGCGACACCAGCATCGGCGCCATCGCGGGCCTTACCATGCCGTCGGGCATCGCTGCGGACGTCCGCAAGCTCGACGTTTCCGCGCCCCACCTTGCCTCGGCCCCGCACATCCTCGTCGCGGCCCGCGCGTCGCGTGAAAGCGACACCGCTCTTGCTGCCCATCTCGAGGCCATTGGCTGCACGGTGAGCACCATCGCCTACGACAGCTATGACGACCTGGTTTCCAACCCCCTGATCTCGAAAATGCCCGACAGCATCGGACCCGGACTGCTGCAGTGGATTGGCGGCCTGCCGTCCTTTGCTCTTGTGCCGACGGCGCTGCCCGAGCCCCCCGCACAGCCGCACCCCTTACAGGGCCAGGGCTTCGAGGAAATCCCGGTACGCTTTGGTGAAAACGATCGTCTTTATGGAACGATGTGTCGTCCGACGACCGGTCGTTCAGCGGCAACGGCCGTCATCCTCAGCACCGCCTACGATCATCAGGCGGGCTGGGGGCGCAGTTCGGTTGATCTCGCGCGGCATCTTGCCAGGAGCGGCGTTTCCTCGCTCCGTTTCGACAGTGCTGCGGCAGGTGACAGCCCGCCCGTGCCCGGACGGCGTGCGCAGATCCTCTATGACGACGTGCAGATGCAGGATGTGGCGATCGCCCGCGATTTCCTCCAGAAAATAGGTGACACCGAACCGGCTCTGCTCGTGGGCCGGTGCAGCGGCGCCCATCTCGCCTTCGTCTCCGCGGTCGCCGACGACCGCTGGGCTGGTTGCGTCTCGATCAATCCCTTCGTCTTCCGCTGGCAAAGCAAACCCACCGAGGATGTGCTCGCGACCACGCCGAGGGCATTCGAGGAGTATGCGGACAAGGCCATGCGCCTGGAGACGTTCAAACGCCTGCTGGCCGGCAAGATCGATATCAGGAATGCAACCCGCAACGTCGTGATCTCGACCGCTCGATGGGTTGGCCGGAAACTGAGACCGGTGCTCGGCTCGTTGCTGCCGCAGGAGCGCTGGAACCAGGCGGTCCACGGCGATTTCCGCGTCCTGCGCGACCGCAATACGAGGCTCTCGGTGGTTTTCAGCGCAAGGGACCAGGGGCTGGCGACATTCCGCTTCCATTTCGGCAACAACGGCGAAAAGCTCCGCGCCTACCCGAACGTGCGGCTCGACCTGATCGAGGACGCAGACCATAATCTGACACCGCGCCCAGCCCGGGAACGATTGAACGAGATCGTCACCCGATCGGCGCTCGAGCTTGCCGGCCGGGGCTGAAGCCGGAAACCACGGACCAGACAGACGAACGCCCGGACCTTGCGGCCCGGGCGTTCGTCTCCGGCATTAAATTCCGCCCTTACCCGAAGATAAAGTCGCTGGCGGTCAAGGTCTTGACGCCATCGAGAGTGGCGATGAGCACGGCATCATGGTTGTTGCCGGCACCGTCGGCATCAAACCAGAGACGGCCGTTGGCCTTCTCGAAGAGGAACTGAGCCTTGGATCCGGTCGCCTCGATCTCGGTGACGATTGCCAGGTTGATACCGTCGGTCTTGCCGAACCCGAAATCGTCGCGGTCGATGACGAGCTTGTCCTCGCCCCGCGTGAAGTCGGTAATCTGGTCACCGGTCCCGATGCCATCTTCGCGGAACACGAACTGGTCCTTGCCCGCGCCACCGGTCAGCAGGTCGCCGCCGGCACCGCCTTCGAGGATGTCATTGCCACCACGACCGTCGAGAATGTCGTCCATGTCGCGACCGTAGAAGGTTTCGTTGGCAGCCGTCCCGCGGATTTCGTCGTCGGTCACGCTGCCATAGACGACCTCGATACCGGTGACGGTCATGCCCTTGGCCATGCCGCCGTTCTTGGTGCTGTCCGCCAGGTCGAGTTTGACCGACATGGTCGAGTCGAAGTTGAACTTCAGCGTATCGATGCCGGCGCCGCCGTCGAAGACGTCCGTGCCTGAACCGTTCGTCCGGATGAGTAGATCGTTGCCGGCGTCGCCATAAAGCTTGTCATTTCCTGCGCCGTCTTCCAGCCGGTCGTTTCCGCCCGCACCTCTAAGCGTGTCATTGCCGTTGTTCCCTGTCAGAACGTCATCCAGATTGCTGGCGGTGACGTTGTCGTTGCCCTTCGAGCCATAGAACTCGAGGCTTTCCATGCCCGAGAAGTTCGTCTCGGCGTTCACGTCGGCGGTACCGTTGCCGAACTTGAAGGTCACGCCCGCAGTCTCGGTGATGAGGTCGACGAACACACGGTCATTGCCGGCGTCGCCGGAAGCGGTGTCGCCGTTGTTGATGTGCAGTTCGTCATTGCCGGCACCGCCGATCAGCTTGTCGGACGAAGTGTCGCCATTGTCGCCGCCGGCCCAGAGGATGTCGTTGCCGGCTCCCCCGTCGAGATTGTCGGCTCCGGCGCCGCCCATCAGCACGTCATTGCCGCCAAGACCCTTGAGCACATCGTTCCCGCCATTGCCGGACAGCCAGTCGGCAAGATTGCCGCCGGTCAGCTTGTCCTTGCCCGAGCCGCTCTCGATATGAACGCGCTCGATATTCTTGAACGTGGCATCGCCATTGACGAGCGTGGCATTGGCAGACAGGACGAAGGTCATGTCCTTGGTGCCCTGCGTACGGTTGATCCAGCCAAGGTCGGTACCTGCCCCTCCATCAACGGTGAAGACGCCGCCGGTCGTGCCGCCGTTGTAGGCATTGAGCATGATGACGTCATTGCCGGCATCGCCGGCGATGTTGTTGGCAGCCACACCCTTGGCGATATCGATCACGACGGTGTCGTTGCCGGCGCCGGCCACGACCTTGTTGGAGCCGTCGGTATCGTGAATGGTGTCGTTGCCGGCGCCGCCGGTCAGGATATCGTTGCCCTTATCGCCGTGCAGCGTGTCATTGCCGTTGCCGCCAGTGAGCCGGTCGTTGCCCGCGCCACCGTAAAAAAGCACCTGCTTGGCGGTGCCTGCGGTCAGCACATCCTTGCCCGAACCGGTCTGGATCTTGTACGACTCGGCGTCGGTGATCGTCGTGCCCTCGGACAGGCTCGCCTTGTTCCCGGTTATCGAGAAGGTGATGTTGGCCTTGGAATCGCTGCGGTCGACATCGACGAAGTCGTCGCCAGCCCCGGCAGCAACCGTTTCCTTGGTGCCCTTGCCGGTGATGATTACGTCATTGCCGTCGCCGCCATCCAGCGTGTCGTTGCCGGCGCCGCCGTCGAGAACGTCATTGCCCTTGCCGCCGACGAGCGCGTCGTTGCCGCCATAGCCATAAAGGAAGTCGTCACCGTTCCAGCCCGTGAACTTGTCGGCGGTGGCGACATCGGTCTTGCCGTGGATCGTGTAGGACTCGATGTTGACGAAGGTCGTGCCGTCCTTGAGCGAGTTCTTGACCGTCGAAGCCTTGGCCGTAAAGATCCCGGAAACGTCATGGGCGACCAGTCGGTCGACACCCTTGCCACCATCGATCGTATCGGCGCCTTCACCGACATAGAGCGTGACGGTGTCATTGCCGTCACCGGCAGTGATCTTGTCCTTGCCGAGGTTGCCCTGGATCCAGTCGTCACCCGCGCCGGCATCGATAACGTCGTCGCCGCGGTCACCGGTGATGTAATCGACCCCGTTACCCGTCTGGATCTTGTCGTTGCCGTCCTCGCCCATCACCATGTTGTTGCCGGCACCGCCGACGATACTGTCATCGCCAGCGCCGCCCATCAGGTAATCGTCGCCGAAGCCGCCCTTCAGGGTGTCGGCGCCGTTGCCGCCGCTCATGATATCGCTGCCATTGCCGCCATCGAGAAGGTCGTTGCCTTCGTCCCCGAAGAGCTGGTCCGCGCCGATACCGCCGTTCAGCACGTCGTTGCCGGCGCCGCCCATGAACTGGTCGTTCCAGCGGCCGCCAGTCATGCTGTCGGCAAAGTCGGAGCCCGTCACCTGGTACTGCTCGACATTGACCATGGTCATCCCGTGGAGGGAAGTGGTGGCCAGCGGATCGTTGACGACGATCTTGACGCCTGCGGCGGCATCCGAGTAGTTCAGCATCAGGGTATCAAAGCCGAGACCGCCATCGGTCTTGTCGCCGTTGAACTCGGCAATGTCGCCGGCCATGATCCGGTCGTCACCAAGTCCGGCATCGATCGTGTCGCCGTCCTCGCCACCGTTGATCATGTCGTCACCGGAGCCGCCGACGATCTTGTCAGCGCCGGAACCCGCCATGAGCATGTCGTTCTGGAAGCCGCCATCCAGCAAGTTGGCGCCATCCATTCCCATCAGAGTATCGGCGCTGAACCCGCCGTAGAGCGAGTCCGTGCCGCTCATGTCATAAAGCATGTCACCGTCATCGGTACCCGTCTGGGCTGCCAGGGCAATAAGCTTCTTCATCGCAAAAATCCTTCCTCGCCGGAGTACGACGCAAACGCGCCCTCGATCCGGTTGTCCGTTTGTTGGTCCTCATGTCTGCCGCCGCCAGCCCTCGGCCGCCGGCGCGACAACGAGGGCATGCGCTCGTTCCCGGACCCGGTGTTCCGGCGTCAGGGACCGCGCGCCATCCGTTGTCCGGCCGGCAGCCAGACAAGCCTTTGGGAGGCGCTTGAGGGACTAGCGTGCTTCAGCAACGATCGTCCCCCTGTGTTCAGGGGGGAGTTTTCCAAAAAACAACACGCAATTGTGGCGGCATGCGTGATTATGTTAGCAGAAGATGTAGCGCGATCTCGTGCACAGGTGTAGAAGGACACCCAATTGCAATACATGATGGAGAAGATAGTTGATCCATTACATAGGCGCGAATGACCTTCGACGGCGTGAGAGCAAAGTCGTCTTGTTTTTCATACTCGCATGGACTTCGGCAGCTATACTGTTTCTTTCCCAAATTACCGTATCCGCAAGCGATCTCGGTCAGCCGCAAGGTCCCGTGATACTGGAGATTACCGGGAATATAGGAACATCCAACCAGGAGCAGTCTGCCGCCTTCGATCTCGCAATGCTGGAAAAACTTGGATTGACTACAGTCAAGACATCAACGGTCTGGACCGATGGCGGCGCGCGCTCGTTCGAGGGCGTCCTTGCGCGCGATGTCATGGCCGCGGTCGGCGCGAAAGAAGCCAGGACAGTCGTGGCCCGGGCACTCAATGACTATACGATCGAGATCCCGGTGGTGGATTTTCACGAATACGACGTGATCTTCGCCATGCGCATGGACGGCCAACTGCTGACCGCACGCGACAAGGGCCCGCTCTGGGTCGTCTATCCCCGCGACGACCATCCTGAACTTCAGGACGAGCGCATCGATCAGCGCTGGGCATGGCAGCTGAAGGCATTGGAAGTCCGTTGAACTTCTGGAGCGGAAGACGACGGGAAATCGTTGCGATCAGCATCGCGATCGCGGCATTCACCATGCTGCTCATTCTTGCGCTGGTACAGCTTCTCGACACCGAACGGAAGCTGCACAACGGCGAAGGGGAGAACCTTCTCTGGTTCCTCACGCATCCGCAACTCGAGCTGCAGAAGCTGATGATCGCAAAGGCGACCGACGAGGCGCCGGAAGACCTGCGCCTGCGTTTCGACATCGCCGTCAGCCGCTTTACCGTCCTGCGCGAAGGCTCGCTGCCAAAGCGCCTGTCGGCCGAGGAAAGGGCCGTCGTGGAGGGAGTCTACAATGAACTCCTCGCGCTGGAGCCGGTGTTTTTTGATGCCTCGGCCCCCGATGCCAAGTTAGTGATCCGCGACCGCCTGGTTCCGCAGGTCGAAGCACTGCGCAGTCTGACGAATGCGAAAATGGTAGCCGAAAACATGCGGCTCGGCGCGAAGCGCGATGTCTACAAGAACGCGCTGATCGAAGTGATCATGTTCATCATCGGCATCCTAGTCAGCGGTCTCTTTCTCATTGCGCGACTGCTGAGCGCATTGAACAAGGCGAGCGTCACCGATACGCGATTACGCCAGGAAAAGCACTTCCTGCACCAGGTCCTCGAGGCAAGCGGGGACGGCATCGTCGCCTTCGATACCGAACTGCGCTGCACCCATTGGAACAGCGGCATCGCGGCCATTTTCGGTCCGTCGGCCGAGGAGGTGGTGGGCAAGCATATCCTCGAAGCGTTCTCGCTTCCCGAGGATCACGTGGTGACCCGCATGGTCGAGCAGACCCTGCAGGGCCAAACGGCACTGACCCCCGCCCACTATATGCCCGCCTTCGACAAGTATCTGGAAAAATACAGCTTCCCGATTCTCTCCGATGGCAGGATCATCGGCGGGGTGATCATCGCCCGCGATGTCAGCGAGCGCTATCGCAACCATCTCGAACTCGTCGAACACCGGACCCGGCTCGAGGAACTCGTGCGCGAGCGCACCGCGACGCTGCATCAGACGGAACAGCAGCTTCGCTCCGCCATCAACACCGCCCCGGACGGCTTTGCCGCTTTCGACGCCCGCGGCATGCTGATTGCCGCGAACGCGCACATGCAGTCGCTGATCCCCGACGAGACTTCGCTGTTCCGGCCAGGCACGCCGATCGCACAAATCCTCTCCAATCCAGTGTTCGACGGATGGACCGCAGCAAGCGGGCAACTGCCCGACGACAGGCGCGAGACCGTGCAGACCACCGAACTGGAGCTGAAGAACGGCGCCTGGCTGATGGTCACGCTGAGGCGGGTCCCGAACGGCACGACCGTGCTGCGGCTTGCCGACATCACCACCTACAAGCGCGCCGCGCAAACTCTGGAAAACGCGCTCGCCCGCGAACAGAACCTGCGCCAGCTCTATACCGACTTCGTCTCGATGGTCTCGCACCAATTCCGCACGCCCCTTGCCATCATCGATTCCGGTGCCCAGCGCATGCTGCGCCGAGGTGCGGCCATGACGCCTGACGAAGTCGCCAGCCGTGCGCTGAAGATCCGCTCCGCCGCCAGCCGCCTCGCCGGGCTTGTCGAAGCAACGCTCGATGCGGCGCGCATGGATGCCGGCGAGATCGAATTCCGGCCGCAACCGATCAACCTCGCCGAAATCGTCCAGGAGCTTTGCGAGCGCCAACGCGAACTGCACCCCGAGCGGGCGATCCGTTTCGACCTGAACAAGCTCCCCAAGGAAGTCAGTTGCGACCCCATCCTGATCGACCAGGTGATCGACAACATGGTTACCAATGCACTGAAGTATTCCCCTGCCGACACCGAGATCCGCATCAAGGGCTATGTGGATAGCGGCAACGTGGCCTTAAGCGTCGAGGACAATGGCGTCGGCATTCCCGCCGACGAGATGCCGCGCGTCTTCGGGCGCTATTTCCGTGCCCGCACCGCAGCCGGCGTACAGGGCACCGGCATCGGCCTTTACGTCGCGCGAGAAATTGCCCGGCTCCACGGCGGCGACATTCACGTCGAATCCGAGGAAGGCCGGGGAACCTCCATCACCCTGAATATTCCGCTGCTGCGAACCGAAGAACCGATGTTGCTGTCATGACAACCGAAAAAGACGAAGAATTCTACAGCCCGCTCATCCTTTGCGTCGAAGACGAGGCCGATCTGCGCGCGGATATCGTCGA
The DNA here is from genome assembly GCA_023399465.1 of Pseudomonadota bacterium. Taxonomy (GTDB): domain Bacteria; phylum Pseudomonadota; class Alphaproteobacteria; order Rhizobiales; family Rhizobiaceae; genus Ferirhizobium. The sequence goes on along the minus strand of JAEWPB010000049.1, from coordinate 13,628 downwards.
GGAGCTGGAATCGGTGGGCTACCGTGTAATTGAAGCCGGCAACGGCCGCGAGGCGCTGGGCCTACTTGAACACGAGCGTCCCGACCTCATCCTGTGCGATATCACCATGCCCGATCTCGACGGCTACGGCCTGATGGAGACGATCCGCGCCGAACATCCCGATCTCGCCGAAGTTCCGTTCCTGTTTCTCACTGCGCTGGCTGGCCGGGCCGACATGATCCGCGGGATGACTGCGGGCGCCGACGACTATCTGATCAAGCCGATCGACTACGATATCATGCTGGCCCGCATCAAGGCGCGGCTTTCCCAGGTCGGTCGCATACGCGACAGCGTCGAGCGGTCGCAGGAGGTGCTGCGCCTCTCGCTTGCCGAGGACCTGCAGCGCGGTATCCGCGACACCGTCGATGCGCTTGCGGCGTCGCTCGATCGCCTGGTGACCGGTTTCGTGCTGCTCGATGCGGCCGGCCGGGTCGTGCGCGCCAACGAGACGGCGCGGGCGATCATTGCCGACGGCGACGCCATCATCAAGACGTCGGCCGGGCTGACGGGTATCAACCGGGCCGCGACCCAGGGGTTTCGCGAAGCGCTGGCCACGATCCTGCGCGGCGTGGAACTCGAAGAAGGCGTGCTGATGCCACGCGACTACGGCAACCCCGTGCAGATCCATTTCCTGCGTCTTGGACAGACCGGCGTTGACGGCGAGGAAGCCGCGGCACTGCTCATCGATCCCGACCGCCGTCGCGAACTGTCGGCGGAAGCCGTACGCAAGATGTACGGCCTGACGCCCTCGGAAGCGAAGCTCTGCGTGTCGCTGGCCAACGGGAAGCGGCTCGACGAAATCGGCGACGAATTCGGCATTGCGCCGACGACGATCGCCTTCCATCTGAAGAACGTCTTCCGCAAGACCCAGACCAACCGCCAGAGCGAGCTGGTGCTGCTGCTGAACCGGATCAGCTTCGCCTAGATCAGAAGCGGCAGCGGCGCGTGCCGCTCGCCGCCACGATTTCTCCGGTGGGCGGATCGTCCGTGGAGACACCGGGACACGCATGCAGAACGATACGCTTCGGCACGCCGGGGGCAAGGTGGAACCAGTCATCGGTCGCCCGGTAGCCGTCGATGTCGACATGCACCGACTGCGCCAGCCGATCGGTCGACAGCTCCAGCACAAAGCCGCCATCTTCCTTCACGACACGGGCCTCGATTGCCGCATCATGAAACGCCGCCCGGCGCCCCAGCGGAAAGTGGAAGGCTTCGGCGAGCATCGCCCCGCTCTCCTTGTCCCGCAGCCGCGCCACCGTCACGTCGTGCGACGGTGGTCCAAAGCGGAAGGCGTAAGTGGTATCGAAAAAGGCGCCGAAAAGGTCGGTGGCCGGCAGTCTAGCGCCGGTTCGTGGTTCCAGCAGCAGCTCGCGCCTGCCGCCGACCACCGGCTGCTGACCGGCTCGGAGGCAAGTCACCTCGAGCTCGACATCCAGCGCGACGGCCGTTTCGTTCAATACATGGACATCAAGCCCATTGGTGCCTTCGTCCGTCAGCGATACCTGCACCGGCCTGAAGGCGCGCTTCAACGCATACCATATCGGCTTCGGCTCGCCGGTCGCATCGATGATGCCCCAACCGGCACCCGGCAGCAGATCCTGAAGCGTCCAGACCAGCGCGCCACCGCAGCGCGACGCCCCGCGGCGCCACTCGGCGAAGCAGGCTTCGGCGACCTCGCCGGTGACCGCGCGGGAAAGATCGAGATAGCGCCCGGGATCCTCCCTCCGCAAACGTGCCGGATCCGATCCATAGAGCTCCTGCAGGTAATGGTCGCGGATATCCTCGAAGTCCCAGGACGCAGACCGGTCACGAGGAACGCGCGCCTTCCAGCGCGGATCGTGCACCGGCGGGACCGGCAGATGCCGGTCGAGCGTGCGCTGCTGCGGTACATTGGCGAAGGCAAGGCATTCGGCCGCAAAGCGCACGTCGGCGCGGCGGGCGTCGTCGAGCGGCCGGCAATAGGCGCCGACGCCGTAATAGTGGGTGACGCCGGCATTGGGCGCAAAGGGCATTGCGCCGCCGCTCGGCGAATTCGCCACATAGGGCACGTCAGGACGCAGCTTTGCCGCCAGCCCAGGCAGCACCTCTTCGGTGAGCGGCCCCGTCCAGAAACGCTCCGGCAGACCGAGCATGGCGGCCTGCTGGTAGATTTCGCTGCCACCGCAGAGCACTGCCAATGACGGGCTTGCCCCGATCCCGGACAGAAGGTGCTGCACTTCCGCGGCCACATGAGCCAGGAACGCCTCATCCCTGACCGGATAGTCGAAATTGGCGAACATGAGATCCTGCCAGACCATCAGGCCCAGTTCATCGCAGAGCGCGAAGAAATCCGGTGTCTCATAGGCCATGGTGCCGCCAACCCGGATCATGTTCATGCCGGCTTCGGCGCACAGCCGCAGCCATGGCTCGTAGTCGGACCTTAGTCCGGGAAGGCGGACGATATCGGCGCTCGTCCAGACCGCCCCGCGGCAAAAGACCGGTTCGCCGTTCACGTGCAGGGAAAAACCGTCTCCCGCCGCGCCCCGGTCGATTTCCACCCGCCGGAATCCGGTCCGCCCGAGCGGATGGATCTCGCCGTCAATGCGCAGCGCGACATCATGGAGGACAGGACTGCCGTGGGTATGCGGCCACCAGGGCTCGACCTCGGACAAACGCAGGGTCGCCGAATAGACGCCATCCTCGCCGCGCACCACGGCCTGTTCGCGGCCGCCGCAGACGAGAACGATGCTTTCACCTTCCGCGTCGGCGGTGAAGGACAGGCTGACGATCCCGTCGCCTTCGCTGGTCAGTTCGGATGTCAGGGAAAGACCGGCAATGCGCAATCTTCCGGGCCGGATCAGCGATACCGGTCGCCACGGGCCGGCGGCATGCACTTCCGGACACCATCCGGGCATGTAGCCGAGCGTCGTCGTGCGGATGAGCCGCAGGCCCTGGCTGTTCATCATCTGCGGCCGCCAGCGCGCCCGCGGCCCGGACCTGTCGAGATGCGGAGCAAGCGCCCGGAAGCAGATCGCCAGTTCATCGGTGCCGGTCAGTTCGACCGGCACATCATGGCCTTCATACATGCTCTGCGAGGAAAGCACCGGCACGCCGTTGAAGAAGACCTCGGCGATGGTCGCAAGTCCGTCGAAGCGCAGGATGGCCGGTCCGGGAGCTTCGTCCGCCAATGTCAGGAAATACCAGGCATCCTGCCCGTCGAGGGGAACCGGCGCATGGCGGTCGAACCGTCCTGCCTTCTCCAACGCTTCCGCCACCGTACCGGGAACAGGTGCGGCAACGCGTTCGGCGGCAGCCGGCACATCCTCCGGCCGTTCATGGGCGCCGGCAGCGGTCAGAACCATATGCCAGCCGGCGGCGAGCAGCCTGACATCGGCGCCGATTGGCGAAAGCCGTCCTGTCACTGCCATTCCTTCCTCAGCCGAGCTTCTGCTCGAGCTGTTCCATCAGCCCATCCCAGGCATCGGCCGCGGGATCGAGCGCCGCAGCAAGCGGCTCGAACTTCTTGCGGCTGACCGCGCGCGCCAGCTGGAACTGCACCGACTTCGCCACTTCCGAAATCTTCAGCGCACGCTCGGCCGGGCCGACCAAAGCACCTTCGCCCGACAGCCACTCGAGGTGAGTTGCCGCCAGTTCGAAGTTGGCACCGAGTTGGCGAAGCGTGTTGAACGCATATTTATGGAAGAAATCGAAGGGACGATCCGCGATTGCCTCGACCTGGGCCGGGAAGACTTTGGCGAACTGCCTGATCGGATTGCTCCCGGGCCGCCGGGCAAAATGCATTGACAGCAAGCGCATGGCCTCGGTTCTGGCGTGACCGGTTTCGGGCCATGATGCAGGAAACTTCGCGAACTCCGTATAGGGAAGGAAGGGCGGATCCTTCTCGCCGAGATGCTTCTGAAACACCCCGTCAAAATCCTCGCCCTCAAGGCGGAAGTAACCGCCGTTGTGGAAGTAGTCCATCCGGCGGTTGGTGGTGTCGAGGCGGTTGATCGCAACCGTCGTCTTGCCGTGCTCGCGGCGGTAGCCGACCCCTTGGGTATCCGGCATGAAGTAGCTGTCCATCTCGAGCAGGCAGAGGCGACCGCGGCCGATCTGGGTCAGCACGTGATTTTCGACGTTGTCGAAGATCGCCAGTTCGGTGCAGCGGATGCCGTAGAGGGTCTCGAGGTCCTCGAGCGGCACCTTGAAGAAGGTGAACTGGTCGCCCTCGAAATCCTGGACGAGCGTGAAGCCGAGCATGGCCTCAGGGGCAACGCCGCAGTTGGCGAGCACCTCGATCCACAGGTCCACGTAGCAGTTCGTCTCCGGCCACATGCGCTCGCTGGAATGCAGCGCATGCGACACATAGCGCGCCGGTTCGATGTCTGGGAATACTGCCGACATGCCGCCCGTCAGCCCCACAGCGCCTTGCGGACGTTTTCAGGCCATTCCTTCACGTCGAGGCCGTGGTGATGGAACAGCGCCAGTGCGATGCGCTCCAGACCGAAGCCGACGCAGGCGGTATGGGCGACGCTGCCGTCCTCCAGTTCCAGGCCCCATTTCGCACCGAATGCATCCTGGTGATAGTTGAAGCTCATGCAGGCCGTCGGCTTCGCGACCGAAGTGATCGGGATCAGCAGCTCGAACTTCAGGTTCTGGTCGCGCTGGTTGTTTGCAAGCATCTTGCCGGCACGGCCGAAGAACGGATCGTTGGCAACGTCGATTTCGACCTCGAGCCCGACCGCTTCCATCATCCTGACGCCACGGTCCATCCAGGTCTGGCGGAATTCGGTGACATCCTCCTGCGTGCCCATGCAGACATATTCGCGCATGCGGAACAGCTGCTGGCGGGCCGGATCCTTGGAGGGCTCGTGCCGGAAACAGTAGGACTGGAGGTCGAACAGGCCGCCGCCCTTCGGCAGCCGTCCGCGCCGGGCGACCGTCGGATAGAGCGGATAGCAGGCCGCCGGCGTGAGCACGATGTCGGTCGCTTCCTGTCCCTTGGTCCAGTCGTCGCCGACTTCCATGCACTGGAGAAGGCTCATGTGGTCGAGTTCGCTGCCGCAGAAACTGTGAACCGTTCCGGCCAGTTGCGGAAAGCTCTTCATGTAGCCGCTCTTCTCGAAGAAGGCCCGGTTCATGCCCGGCGGGAAGCGCATGGCCTCGGCCCCGTCGGCCCCGCCATAGGCATCGATCATCCGTTCGAATGCGGCGATGACGTCTTCGAACTGGCCGCTACGGCCATAAAGACCATCGACGCCGGTATCGATCAGCAGACCGCTTTCGAACAGCCGGTCGAGAAACGAAGTTTGCATGTCCATTTGGTCTCACCCCACCAGGCTGGTGTCTTGTTTGTGCACGAGCAGCATCGTCGAGGAATTGCCGAGGATGCGGTCATTGGAAATCATCAGCTGAGCCGAATGGGCATCGCGCAGATGCCGGCCGAGGCTGTAGGGCGTGCCGTTCTTGTAGCCCATGATGCCGCAGATCAGCATCGCGTGATTGATGATCGACAGGATCATCTCCGACGAGCAGATCTTGACGTTGTTCATGGCGACGGCAAAGCCCATCGACGAGAGCTTGTCCGGGTCGGTCTTGGCGTCCTCATAGGCCTTCAGGCCGGCGATGACGTTGGACTTCACCATCTGGAGCTGATTTGACACCTCCGCCAGGCGGATCGCACCGGGAGGCGTCTGGCCCGGGCTGCGCCGGGCTGCAGCGCGCACGAAGCTCTGGGCGCGGCCCACCGCATCGGCAGCGATGCCGTACCAGACGCCGCTCCACAGAAGGTGCGAACTCGCCAGCATGGACTGCGCCGCGATCTCGGCGAACGGCTTCGGGAAGATCTGGCGGGCCGGTGCCTCGCCCTTGAACAGGAAACCGTCGGAGCAGGTCCCGCGCATGCCGAGCGTATCCCAGACATGGGTGCGCTCCAGCGTGTACTGGTCCTTGAGGAAAACGGTCATCACCTGATCGGACGGCGCGGCATCCGCGTGGCTGCGCGAGGTGATCAGGATGGCATCCGAGAAGGCGCCATAGGAAATCACGGTCGCGTCCTTCTCGAGCCGGCAGATGTCGCCCTCGACTTGGATGGCGCAGATCGAATTGCGGAGGTTGCCGCCGATGCCGCCTTCAGTGGTCGCAGAACCGAGCAGAAGCTGCTCTGCGGCGAGCCGGCGCATGAAAGCAGTGTGCCACTCGCTGTCAGCCCCGTGTTCCACGAGGCTTGAAAGCTTGATGTGGTGCATGGCGAAGACCATGCCGCTTGCAGCGCAGGCCTGGGAGATGATCGAGCACAGTTCCGCGATCTGCGAAATCGAGGCGCTTTCGCCCCCGAGTTCCTCCGGGATCTGGATGCTGAGCAGACCTTCGGCCTTCATCGCGTCGACCGCCTCGTGCGGGAAGCACCCTTCCACATCGACGCGGTCGGCATTCTTCGCGGCGATGGCCGCCACACGTGCCGCCCGGGCGGCAAGGCTGGTCTGCGGGACGGAGACCGAGAGGTTCATCAGGCAGCCTCTCTTCCGTCGAGGATCGACTGCACCGTCTTTTCGATGGCGACGATGCTGGCGAAGGATTTGCGGTTCAGCAGGTTATCGGGAAATTCGATGTCGAAGGCTTCTTCGAGGCCGAGCATCAACTGTACCGATGCGAAAGACGAAAGGCCGGCCGCATAGAGATCCGCATCGTCCGCGATCTGATCGACCGCGACAGGAAGCCCGCCCAATTTCGCCAGCAGTCCACGGATGGTTTCGTTCATTTTTGTCTCCGATGTCGTCACAGGTGCATGGACGGCTCACGCCGCTCCTTTGTTCCTGCACTCTTACGGCGCAAAGCAAAACATTCCGCTAACCGGCTTAGTTAAATAAAAATGACCTTCCGAGCTTGAAATCACAGCTCCAGATACGCGCCAATAACGCGGAAAAGCCGTATAGAAAAAACAGGAAATTTACCGTCAATCGACAGAAATATCAATTTCTGGACGGAGGATATTCATGCTCGCCGCCATTAAAGTCGGAAACCGAGTAACACCCTTCGCCACGATCCCGGATTGTGCTTGCGGAAATCTCCGTTTTTCCATAACCGCCCGGAATATCGAGGATGTAGGCAGGCTGGCAAAGACCGGAAACGCGCCCGCGCAGTGCCCCGACGATCTCCTGGCCTTCGGCGATCGTCAGTCGGAAATGGCTGGTTCCCGGGGCAAGGTCCGGATGATGCAGGTAGTACGGCTTGACCCGCGTCTCGACGAAGGCACGCATCAGTTCCGCCAGGACCTCGACATCGTCGTTAACGCCCTTCAGCAACACGGATTGGCTGACCATGGCGATGCCCGCGTCGATCAGGCGGGCGCAGGCGGCCCGCGCAGCCGAAGTCATCTCGCGCGGATGGTTGGCGTGTAGCGCGACATAGGTGGTCTTGCCGCTCGCCTTCAGCGCGCTGACCAGCGCTCCGGTGATGCGCGCCGGATCGACCACCGGAACCCGTGTGTGCAGGCGCACGATGCGGACATGCTCGATTTCTGCGAGCGCCCCCATTATCTTCCGCAATCGGCCGGGTGACAGGATCAGTGGATCGCCGCCGGTGAGGATCACCTCCCAGATCTCCTCATGCGCACGGATATAGTCGATGGCGGCGGCGAGTGCGTCTGGCGTCAGCGTACCGTTGCCCTGCGGTCCGACCATCTCGCGGCGAAAGCAGAAACGGCAGTAGACCGGACAGACATGCACGGCCTTCAGCAGCACGCGATCGGGGTAGCGATGAACGATGCCTTCGATCGGGCTATGGGCCGCATCGCCGATCGGATCCTCCCGCTCCTGTGGCAGCACGCTAAGCTCGGCGTGATCGGGAACATACTGGCGGGCGATCGGATCGTCCGGATTGCCGGCATCGATCAGTCCGGCGACGGTCGGCGTCAATGCAATGGCGTAGCGCTCGGCGACCTTCTCCAGTCTCGTACGCTCGGCCTCGTCGATCAGTCCCGCCGACGCGAGATCGTCGACGGATTTGATACTGCGTTCCAGTTTCATGCCCCGTATTCCGCGACCGGCGCCCACAGCACTTGGTCGATCCTTGTCGCTCCCGTCGCCAGCATTGCCAGCCGGTCGAAGCCTAGCGCGATGCCGCTCGCTTCAGGCATCACGGCAAGAGCTGCGAGAAAATCCTCGTCGAGCGGATAGTTTTCACCATAGATGCGCTGCTTCTCCGCCATCTCCAATTCGAAACGACGGCGTTGCTCCTGGGCGTCGGTCAGCTCTCCGAAGGCATTCGCCAGTTCGACACCGCAGGCATAGAGCTCGAAACGCTCCGCCACCCGCGGCTCGGCAGCGCTCGGCCGGGCAAGGGCCGCTTCCGAGACCGGGTAGTGATCGAGGATGGTCGCCCGGCCCTGTCCAAGGTGCGGCTCGACCTTTTCGACGATCACCCGGCTGAACAGGTCCGCCCATGTATCGTCCTCCGCGACCCGTATGCCGGCCCGCTTCAACGATGCCGCCAGATGATCGCGATCCGTCTCGCCACTACGGTCGATCGACGAAAGCAGATCGATCCCGGCAAAGCGGTCGAATGCTTCGGCGACGCTCAGGCGCTCCGGCTCGAGGAAAGGATCGATTTCCATGCCGCCGAACACGAACTTGCCGGCACCGGTCGTTTGCGCAGCAAGCGCCAGGATTCGTGCGCAGTCGTCCATCAGCGTCTCATAGCCTTCGCCCGCCCTGTACCATTCGAGCATAGTGAATTCGGGATGATGAAGCCGGCCGCGTTCCCGATTGCGATAGACATGCGCGAAGCAGGCGATCCGCCGCTCGCCGGCTGCCAGGAGCTTCTTGCAGGCAAATTCCGGCGAGGTGTGGAGATAAAGCGGCGTGGCGCGCCCGTCGATCGTCAACCCTTCGGTGGCAAAGGCATGGAGGTGGGCCTCGTTCCCCGGCGAAACCTGCAGGGTGGCGGTGTCGACCTCGATAAAATCATTCGCTGCGAAAAAGGATCTCAACGCCGCCTGGATTGCATTGCGTCCGAGAAGAAACGGGCGGCGATCCGCATGCACCGAGGGGGTCCACCAGGGCGATGGCGAGGGAGACGAAGAAGTCATTCCAAGGTTTCTTTGCAAGTTCAGCCAACACAGGCTGGATATTTCCACGATTCTGGGTTAGTTCGCCCCCAGAAAACTAGTACGTACGTCGCCGGGGATCTGCTCGACTGTCCTCTACGACGCGATTGGAACCGTTACAAGGAAGTCTTATGGTCAAGGTCATCGCCTCTTCGCTTCGCAAGGGCAATGTCGTCGAAGTCGACGGCAAGCTCTACGCCGTTCTCACCGCCCAGAACTTCCACCCGGGCAAGGGTACACCGGTCACGCAGGTTGACATGCGCCGGATTGTCGACGGCGTCAAGGTTTCGGAGCGCTGGCGGACCACCGAACAGGTCGAGCGCGCCTTCGTTGAAGACCGCCCATACCAGTTCCTCTACGAGGACGGTGAAGGCTTCCACTTCATGAACCCGGAAAACTACGACCAGATCGCGGTCGACCCCGACACCATCGGCGAGCAGAAGGCCTACCTCCAGGAAGGCATGACCGTCACGCTGTCGGTCTACGAAGGCATGGCGCTCGCCATGGAACTGCCGCGCCAGGTCATCCTCGAAGTCACCGAGACCGAACCGGTCGTCAAGGGCCAGACCGCGTCGTCGTCCTACAAGCCGGCTGTGCTTTCGAACGGCATCCGCACCTCGGTTCCGCCGCACGTTTCCGCTGGCACACGCGTCGTCATCCTGACGGAAGACAACTCCTACGTCGAGCGCGCCAAGGACTGATCGATCGTTCATCCGATCGGAAACGAAACCCCTGCAGTCATGCTGCGGGGGTTTTTTGTTGTCCCGTATTTTCGAAATGGTGAAGTCCGCAGCTTCTCAAAAAAAAGCTTATCGCCGGAGAAACAGAAACCGCCCCGAAGCATTGGCCTCGGGGCGGTCGGAAGGATTATCGACCTACGTGCCGTTACCCCGGGGCAACGGCAATGAACGTCACGACCTTGCTTCCGCCGAGCATTCACGGATCGACGCCTCGACGATGTCGAGAGCCTCGCTGAAGACTTCATCAGGCACCGTAATCGGCGCGAGGAAGCGGATGACGTTGCCGTAGACGCCGCAGGTCAGCAGGATCAGCCCCTTCTCGAGCGCCTTCAGCCGTACCGCATTGGCGAAATCCGCGTTCGGCGTCTTGGAGACCGGCAGGTTGAATTCGACCGCAACCATGAAGCCGGGACCACGAATATCGGCAATCTCCGGCACATCGCCGCGAAGCGATTCCAGTCGCTGCTTCAGCCGGCTACCGAGCGCCTGGGCGCGGTCGCAGAGCTTTTCGTCTTCGATGATGTCGAGGACGGCGTGGGCAGCGGCAACGCCGATCGGACTGCCGGCATAGGTGCCGCCAAGACCGCCCGGTCCCGGTGCATCCATGATCTCCGCCCGGCCGGTCACCGCCGAGATCGGGAAGCCGCCGCCGAGGCCCTTGGCCATGGTCGTCAGATCGGCAATCACGCCGTAGTGCTCCATGGCGAAGAGCTTGCCCGTGCGGGCAAAGCCGGTCTGCACCTCGTCGGCGATCAGCAGCATGCCATGCTCGTCGCAGATCTCGCGAAGCCGGGTCATCAGCGCACGGGGGACTTCATAGAAGCCGCCCTCGCCCTGCACCGGTTCGATGATGATCGCGGCCACGCGCTTCGGATCGACATCAGCCTTGAAAATCTTGTCGAGCACGTCGAGCGTGGTCTCGACATCGATGCCGTGAAGCTCGACCGGGAACGGTACGTGGAAGATATCGCCCATCATCTGGCCAAAGCCGACCTTGTAGGGCACGACCTTGCCGGTCAGCGCCATGCCCATGAAGGTGCGGCCATGGAAGGCCCCGGTAAAGGCGACGACGGCCGAACGGCCGGTCGCGGCGCGGGCGATCTTCACCGCATTCTCAACCGCCTCGGCGCCGGTCGTGGCGAAGATGGTCTTCTTCGGGAAATTCCCCGGAACGGCCTTGTTGAGGCGTTCAGCGAGCGCCACGTAGTTCTCGTAGGGCACCACCTGGTGGCAGGTATGGGTGAAATGATCGAGCTGGTTCTTGACCGCCTCGATGACCTTCGGATGGCGGTGACCGGTATTGACGACGGCGATGCCGGCGGCGAAATCGATATAGCGGCGCCCTTCGACATCCCAGATCTCGGCGTTCTCGGCGCGCTCCGCATAAACCTGCGTCGTCATGCCGACGCCGCGCGAGATCGCTTCGTTCTTGCGGGCGGAAATTTCAGAATTCTTCATGGTTCCCTCTTCAAGCCGGCTCTTGCCGTGCTCCTCTCTCACTCCCGAAGCCCCGTGGCGCCATTCAACCTTATCACAGATCAGGTCTGGTGCCGCGCAGGGCATCGGTTGTAAGGGGTATCCGGAACCCGGAAACCTTGCAAGGGAGGTGCCCCGCGATCAGACGACGCGGGTGCGGATCTCGCCGACACCGGCGATTTCGCCGAAGATCTCGTCGCCTTTCCTGATCGCGCCGACACCGGCCGGGGTTCCCGCGAAGATCATGTCGCCGGCCTTCAGCTCGAACAGGCGCGAGAGGTAGGCGATCATTTCCGGCACCTTCCAGATCATCTGGTCGAGATCGCCGCTCTGACGGATTTCGCCGTTGACCTTCACCCAGATCGCGCCGGCCGCGGGATGGCCGATCTCTTGGACCGGCCGGATGGCCGAGCATGGCGCCGAATATTCGAAAGCCTTTGCCGTTTCCCAGGGCCGGCCGAGCTTTTTAGCCTCGCCCTGCAGGTCGCGGCGCGTCATGTCGAGGCCGACGGCATAGCCGAATACGTGATCGAGCGCGTCTTCGACCGGTATGCCGCTTCCGCCCTTGCGAAGCGCAACGACCAACTCAATTTCATGATGCACGTCGCTGGTTTCACCCGGATAGGGGAAATCCGAGCCGGAAAGCAGGACATTGCCGGCATTCTTCTGGAAGAAGAACGGCGGTTCGCGGTTCGGATCGTGTCCCATCTCGATCGCGTGGTCGGCGAAGTTGCGACCGACGCAATAGATTCGGTGAATGGGAAACAGCTGATCACAGCCGGTAATCGGCAGCGTCGGGATCGGTTCAGGCGAAAAGGCGTAAGCGGTCGATGTGGTCATTTCGTTCCCCGTTGTGGCGTCCGTGCCGGCCACCGTCTTGTCAGTATCTGGTCGATATCAGCTGGCCAAGCTTATAGGAAATCGCGCGTGCCTTGCGAAGACACGTCCGTTCTCTTTGCGCGGGCAAATCGCGAAAACGATTTGCATCGTCAGAGCATTTGGCGTCATTGATCGCTGAAAACATTCGCGCGGAAGAGTGAGATGGCGGACCACAAGATTATCCTCGATTGCGACCCAGGCGTCGATGACGCACTCGCCCTGATGCTGGCGCTTGCGGCTCCTGACAAGATCGAACTCGTCGGAGTCACGACCGTTGCCGGCAACGTGCCGCTCGAAGACACCACACGAAACGCCCGGGGGCTGCTCGCGCTTGCAGGGCGAGGCGATATCCCGGTCCATGCCGGCTGCGCCCGGCCGATCATGCAGGCAGTCGGCTATCGCTCGAAAGTGCATGGTTCGGAAGGTCTGGGCGGTGTTCGCCTCGATGCAGACAGTGTTCCGCTTGCCGGGCAGCACGCCGTGGACTTCATCATCGAGACGGTGCTGAAGCATCCGGGCGAGATCACGCTTTGCCCGATCGGCCCGATGACCAATATCGCGCTGGCGATCATCAAGGAGCCGCGCATCGCCGATGCGATCCGCGAGATCGTGTTCATGGGCGGCTCGGCCTTCGGACCGGGCAACTCGACGCCTTCGGCCGAGTTCAACGTCTTTGTCGATCCCCACGCAGCGCAGGTCGTGATCTCCAGTGGCGCGAAACTGACAATGTTCGGCCTCGACGTCACCTGCAAGATCGTCGCAACGCCGGAACGCCTCGCAGCACTCGCGGACGTCCCCGGACGCGCTGCGCAAGCGGCCCTGAAAATGCTGACGGCCTATGCGCAGGACGATCCCTGCCTCCACGATCCCTGCGTCATCGCCTATCTGATCGATCCGGACCTGTTTTCCGGGGTGGACGCGCTGCTGGAAGTCGATTGCGCCGCTGGCCCGGACTTCGGCCGTACCGTCGCCGCCGTCAGCGCCCGCCACCTGCAAGGGCGGCAGCCGAACTGCCGGGTCGTCACCGATGGCGACGTGGACGGCATCTTCGCACTGGTCGAAAACAAGCTGCGTGCCCTGGCCTGACCAGCGATCTCACAGGCACAATCGAAACGAGCAACACACTCATGAGCCACATTCCGCAGATCGACTACGCGACCGCATCCGAAGCCATACGCGAGGCCCATGACGAGGAACTGCGCGTTCGCGGACGGATGACCAACATGAAGCGCACGCTGCTTCATTCGCCGACGGCGCATCGGATCTATGCCGAATGGTTTACGTTACGCGAGGAGCTTCGCCCCGCTTTAGACGATCGCTCTATCTGGTTCTTTTCTCATGCAATATCCGAAGCAATGGACTCCGCCATCGCCAAGGGCTTTTTCCGTCGGGCCTTTGCCAGCGCGGGG
>JAEWPB010000148.1 GCA_023399465.1 Pseudomonadota bacterium | reverse complement strand
GTCATTGGGGTTCCTTGGGCGGTTCCTTGCGTTGGTGAGCGCCGGCACGGCCGGCGCGCCGCTACGCGATTTCCTTCTGCCGGTGACGCGTCAGCCCCGTGACGATGTCCTGGGCGGAGATCGTGCCGATGATGGTTCCGTTGTCAACAACGCCGATGCTGCCGGGCTGGCGGGCGAGCGCGTCGAGGATGTCGACCAGCGGCGTCGTGGCCACCGCCGTGGCGGTCACGGAAGCGGTGGCGACATTGGCGGTCAGTCCGGCCTGCATCACGTCCCTGGCGGTCAGCATGGTGATCGGGTTCATGTGCTGGACGAAATCGGCGACGTACTGGTTGACCGGATTCTTGACGATATCCTGCGGGGTGCCGCACTGGATGATCCGGCCGCCTTCCATGATGGCAATGCGGTTGCCGATGCGGAACGCCTCGTCCAGGTCGTGGCTGACGAACAGGATCGTCTTCTTCAACCGCCGCTGGAACTCCAGCAACTCGTCCTGGAGACGGGTACGGATCAGCGGATCGAGGGCCGAGAACGGCTCGTCCATCAGCAGGATCGGAGCGCCTGTGGCGAAGGCGCGGGCAAGGCCGACGCGCTGCTGCATGCCGCCGGACAGCTCGTTGACCTTGCGGTTGGCCCACTGGGTCAGGTTTACTAGTTCTAGTTGTTCCCCCACGCGGGCACGGATCTGTGCTTCCGGCATGCCCGCCAGTTCCAGCCCGAAGCCGACATTCTGCTCGACGGTGCGCCAGGGCAGCAGCGCGAACTGCTGGAACACCATCGAGACCGTGTGCATGCGGAAATCGCGCAGCGATTTTGCCGAGGTGCGGTAGGGGTTGATCGGGCCCTTGGCGCTGGCGACGCTGACTTCGCCGCGCACCACCGGCGCCAGGCCGTTCACGGCCCGCAGCAGCGTCGACTTGCCGGAGCCGGAAAGCCCCATCAGCACCAGGATCTCGCCCTCATGGATGGAGAGCGAGGCATCGGCCACGCCGAGCACCAGGCCGGTGTCGCGGCCGATTTCGTCGCGGGTCCGGCCGCTATCGATGAGCGGCAGCGCCTTTTCCGGATTGTTGCCGAAGACGATGTCGACATTCTTGAACGTAACGGCGTCGGTCATGCGCCTTCTCCTTCATCCGAGGATCGGAACAGGCGGTCCAGGATGATGGCCAGGACGACGATGCACAGGCCCGCTTCGAAGCCCATCGAGATGTTCACGGTATTGAGTGCCCGCACCACCGGAACCCCCAGCCCCTTGGCGCCGACCAGCGCGGCGATGACCACCATCGACAGCGACAGCATGATCGTCTGGGTGAGGCCGGCCATGATCTGCGGCGCGGCAAAGGGGAGTTCGATCTTGCGCAGCACCTGCGACGGCGTCGCGCCGAAGGACTCGGCGGCTTCGACAAGCGATGGCGGGGTGGAGATGATGCCGAGACGGGTGAGGCGGATCGGCGCGGGAATGGCGAAGATCACGGTGGCGATCAGCCCGGGCACCATGCCGAGACCGAAAAGGATCAGTGCAGGGATCAGGTAGACGAAGGTCGGGATCGTCTGCATCAGGTCGAGCGCCGGGCGCAGGAAGGCGTAGAACCACGGGCGCCGCGCGGCGGCGATGCCGAGCGGAATGCCGACGAACATGCTCACGCTGGTCGCGGCGAGCACCAGCGCCAGTGTTTCGGTGGTCTCCTTCCAGAAGCCCTGGTTGACGATCAGCAGCAGGCCGAAAAAGGTGAAGGCGGCGACGCCGAGGGAGCGGCGCAAGTACCAGGCGAGTGCGGTGATGGCGATGATGAGTGCCAGCGCATAGGCAAACTTGCCCTCAGCGCTCGAAAACGGCCCCTGAAGAACGAAAAGTATGGCGTCGATGCCAGCCTGAAGAATGACTTTAAGTAGATCGAACAGGCCCTTGCCGTTCGAAGTAAGCCAGTTGACGGCGGCCTTAGCCCAAGGGCCAATGGGAATTTTAGTATCTGTGAGCCAATCCACGAAACGATCCTGGTCTGGACGTTAAAAATGCATGATGAAGGGAGGGGCAGGGCGGGTAGATCCCGCCCTGCCCGAACTCCTTACAGGCCGAGGCCGGCCTTGACAGCGGCGGCGGCGTCGCTGCCGTCCTTGGCCGTCACGCCTGCGAGCCAGGGGGTGAGGGCATCCGGATTGGCCTTGAGCCAATCCGTCGCCGCGGCCTCGGGATCCTGACCGTCGTTGAGGATCTTGCCCATGATCTCGCTTTCCATCGGAAGCGTGAACTTGAGGTTGGTCAACAGCTTGCCGACGTTCGGGCACTCGGTGGTGTAGCCGGCGCGGACGTTGGTGAAGACTTCGGCGCCGCCGAAGTTGGGGCCGAACACGTCATCGCCGCCGGCGAGATAGGTGAGTTTGAAGTTGACGTTCATCGGATGCGGTTCCCAGCCGAGGAACACGATCGGGGCGCCTTCCTGTTCGGCACGGGCCACTTCCGCCAGCATGCCCTGTTCGGAGGATTCGACCACTTCGAAGCTGCCGAGTTCGAACTGGTTGCCGGAGATCATGTCGATGATCAGACGGTTGCCGTCATTGCCCGGCTCGATGCCGTAGATCTTGGCGCCGAGAGCGTCCTTGTTGGCGGCGATGTCCTTGAAATCCTTGATGCCGAGTTCGGCGCCCTTGGCGTTGGTCGCCAGGGTGTACTTGGCGCCCTCGAGGTTCGGGCCGAACGATTCAACCGACTTGTCGTCGATGAACGGGCGCACGTCGTTTTCCTGGGTCGGCATCCAGTTGCCGAGGAAGACGTCGATGTCCTTGTTTTTCAGCGAGGTGTAGGTGACCGGCACCGAGAGGACGGTGATTTCGGTCTCGTAACCGAGGGCCTTGAGGATCGCCGAAACCGTTCCCGTGGTTGCGGTGATGTCCGTCCAGCCGACGTCCGAGAAGCGGACCTTGCTACAGCTTTCCGGTTCTGCTGCGGCTGCGAAAGTGCTCCCCAGCGCCAGGACGGACACTGTGGAGGCGATGGCAAGTTTGGCCAAAAATTCGTATTTCATTGATAACTCCCATTTTTCTTATCGTTCCCGAGCCAATCATCAATACCCTATAATTTCAAGCAGGCAGCGCGTGTTTGCGCGAAATGCGCTGTCGATTTGCGACGTCCGGCCCTGTTGCGCTCACTCGCAATCAAGGGCGCCCGGTGGCGTCCGCGGGGCCGCATTTCCTGTGGCTAACTGCCATTCCCTCTTTTCATTCGGTTCTGCTGAACTCAAGGAAAAGGGACGGAGAACGACATGGCAAAGCTCTATTTCCACTATGCGACGATGAATGCTGGCAAGTCCACCATGCTGTTGCAGGCTTCCTACAATTATCAGGAGCGCGGCATGCGGACGGTGACCCTGATTGCCGCGGTCGACGATCGCGCCGGTCGCGGGCGGGTGTCGTCGCGGATAGGACTTACCTCGGACGCGACCCCGTTCGAGCCCGGTGACGATCTTTTCTCCCACGTCGAGGAGTTGCATCGGGCGGAGGCCGTCGCCTGCGTCTTCGTCGACGAGGCACAGTTTCTCACCAAGGAGCAGGTATGGCAGCTGGCCCGCATCACCGACCGGCTCGGCATTCCGGTGATGGCCTACGGCCTGAGGACCGATTTCCAGGGCAAGCTGTTTCCCGGATCGCATGAGCTTCTCGCTATCGCCGACGAGTTGCGGGAAGTGCGCACCATCTGCCACTGCGGGCGCAAGGCGACCATGGTCGTTCGTCTCGATGGCGACGGTAAGGTCGCGCGCGAAGGGGCCCAGGTCGTGGTCGGCGGCAATGAAAAATACGTTTCCTACTGCCGCCGGCACTGGGAAGAGGCGATGAACGGCGAGTGACGGCTGCCGACTGTACCAATGGGCCGCTGCAACCGGCGGCGCAAATGTGATATGGGTTTCAGGTCGTTTCCGTGCAGGGGACGCAATCGGTCGAGAGGATCTCCGATGAAACTCCACGGTCTCTTTTTCGTCGCTGCAGCAACGTTTACCACCGGCATGGCGCACGCCGAAGGCGATGCCGCTGCCGGCGCGGTGGTTTTCAAGAAATGTGCCGTCTGCCACACCGCCACCGAGCCGGTGAACAAGGTCGGTCCGACGCTGATGGGGCTGATCGGTCGCCCCGTGGCGTCGGTGGAGGGCTACGCCTATTCGCCGGCAATGAAGGCGTTCGGAAATGGAAAGGTCTGGGACGAGACCTTGCTGACGGAATATCTGCCAAATCCCAAGGTTCTGGTCAAAGGCACCAAGATGGCTTTCCCGGGCCTGAAGAACCCGGACGATATCGCCAATGTCATTGCTTACCTGAAGAATCCTTCGCCATCTCAGTAGAAAAGATCCCGGATATTTCCCCGGTTCTGGATGGTTGTTTTTAGAGCGAGTCAAGTCCATCCTGATCTATACTTGTATCGTGGTGAATTCGCACTTCACAGTGTGGAGATATTCTGTAATATCTCCGTGCGGCGCCTGGGCGTCGCGCGGCGGCTGTCTGTCGGACAAGAGGGAGGGGTTCGCATGGCCAGGCTCCAGTCCCTTTCGGGCGAGATCGAGGCGATCCGCGGGGCAATCCACGACGCCCGCGTGAGCGTCGCCCGCGCCGCCGCGTCCTTCGACCAGATCGTCAAGGCGGATCTCTGGGCCAGCGAGGCCGGTTTTGCCGGCGAAAGCGACCGCCTCGGCGTTGTCCTTGACCGGCAGAAGCTGATGGAAGCGATGATTGCCGGCTTTCTCGTGCGGCTGGAGGAGACCGCGGCTGCGGCCCGGAAGGCGCACGCCACCAGCAATGGCGTTCCCCGCGACAAGAAAGCCCTGTTTTTCCTGGACTGGCGACGGCGGCGCCATGTCTCCCGCTTCAACGCGGCAATGGTCAGCGGGGCGGTAAGGGATATACTCGCGGCGTCGGACACCATGATCGGCATGCTCGGCGAACATCGCGCGGCTCTCGGGCTCTACTTCCGGCGTTCGGAGAAAAATCTCGTCCAGATGATCGCGCGGCGCAAACAGTCGCTCGCCAACGTCGAGGATTTGCATCGCCGCATCCGCAAGGCGGAACTGCTGCTGCGGGATTTCCAGCATCGCCTCGGTGACGCGGGGGACCGGGCGTCGCGAAATCGCCTCGCGGCGGAACGCGCCGCCCTTGAAAATGAATATGCCCGGATGCAGGACATGAAGCAGCAGCAGCGCGGCGAGAGCCAGACGCTTGCGCGCTGCATCGCGATCTTCTCGGATTTCGTCGACGCGCTCAGCAGCCAGATCGCCGGGCAGAACACGCTGATCAACAAGGTGGTAATCGATGCCGAGCGCTGCATCCTGCTCTACCGGGCGATGACGTCGCCGCCGCCCACCCCGGGGGATGCCGACGGTATGGACGTCATGGCGCCCCGGAACGACGCCATTGCCGCCCTGCGTGCCAGCGGCCTGCCGCACATCGACATCCTTCTCGACATGTCCGAAAAGGACATTCTCATCGGGCAGGGCATCGAGCGGCGCAAGGAACAGTCGGACGAGGCATTCGCGCGGCAGTTCCGCCCGCACCGGCACGAGGCAATGCGGGTAGGCTCCTGACCTCCTTGTTCCTGATCTGCCGTCCCGCGCGACCTTCCGGCAAGCCCACGCCGACGGCTACCCCGTACTCTCCATGAGCGATCTCACAAAAAGATCCGCGAATACGTTGTGCAGAGGCCGGTCAGGGAATATCTGAATGGCAAGGCTCTGCCTATCGCGGCGGCCCTTGCTCAGGAAAGGATGACCATGCTTGAACCGATCACTGCGTTCTTCAAGCGCATTTTCCACGCCGTCGGCCGCGGGTTCGGCCTGTTGGTCGCAGGCGTTACGTGGCCGTTCATGGCGGCGCACGGCTGGTATGCGCGCCGCAGCTGGTTGATCAAGGGACCGATTGCCATCGCCCTGGTCTGCCTTGTCGCCCTCTATGGCTATTTCATCTGGCAGACGCAGGTCTGGACGAACTTCGATCCGAACTTCGTCGAGAAGTATCAGCTTTCCGAGCGCAAGACGCCGGCAGGGCAGGAATTGCCGGCCGTCGCCGGCGAGCCGGTGCGCAAGTGCCAGCGTTCGGCCATCGTCGACGTCGTCGCCGATCTCGCCGATTTCAACGTCAACCAGAATGCCTGGATTTCCTCGATGGCGCTCTATCGCCTCGGGTTCTTCGGGGTCGACTGGGATCATACGCCCTTCCTCGACAACAAGGCCTCGTTCCAGCGTGGGGTGAACCAGGCGATCCGGCGTACCAGCGTCGAGCTCGTCGATGCGCTCGGCCGCATGCGCGGTACGTCCAGCATCAACAACAACCTCCAGGATGCCCGCGGCAACATCCAGTTCGACGAATACACCTGGTATTTCGGCCTGAGCCCGTTCGGTCCGAAGACCCCGACCCCGAGCTTCTATCGCTCGGCGATCAAGAGCTTCCACGCCTTCAACGGTGAACTTGAGAGCTGCACCGCGGTTTTCGATGGCCGCGCCGACAATCTCAGGGATTTCATCGATCGCATCGCCAACGACCTCGGCAATACCGCCGCGATCCTTCGTGAGCGCTCGGAAAACTTCAATGGCGGGTGGTTCGATACGCGCGCCGATGACCGGTTCTGGTTCGCCTACGGGCAGCTCTACGGCTATTACGGCGTGCTGACTGCCGCCGGCGCCGATTTCCAGAACGTCATCAACGAGCGCAACATCGCTCCGATCTGGGCCGAGACGCTGCGGCAGTTCCGTGCGGCCCTGCGCATCCAGCCGCTGATCATCTCGAACGGGCGCGAGGACGGCTGGATCATGCCCACCCATCTGGCGACGATGGGCTTCTACATCCTGCGCGTTCGCTCCAACCTCGTCGAGATCCGCCAGATCCTCGACCGGTAATCAGGTGGCGCCGCCCCGCATGCGAACGAGCGTGCGGGGCCTGCCCGGAAGCGCCGGTCGGCAGGTAGGCTCAAGTGGTCTCAGGCACGATGGTCATCGTGCCGACAACGCCTATGGTCTGAAGGTTCTCGAACATCTCATAGGTAATGCCGGCGATCTCCGCCTGGCCATTGTCCCGGAACTGCCCGGCGGTGCGGATGTACCTGTAGCCGCCATTGCCGTCGGCGACGCGGTAGATGTAGTGAAAATCCGCTCTCGTGGCGCTCGAGTGCTCGTAGGCGCGCATCAGCACGGGAAGGTCGTCCGGATGGACCGAGGCGGTCGCATCGACGAGGTTCATCGGGCTTGAGGATGGCGTGAGCCCGAAGATCCGGAACACATCCGCGCTGGCGTAGAAATGTCCTGTGTCCAGTTCCCAGCGAAAGAAACCGAAGAGGCGGTGTGCCGATGCCAGTGCAACGATTTCGGCATCGGAAATGCCGATATGCGATCGATCCTGTGTCATGGAACAATCGTCTCCGGATGGCGCCCCGCGCCGGAAATGTCTAAAAATGGATGCGAAGGAAGGCGGTGGGTCACGATATGCCGATCTCCTTGCCATCGCCCCCGGCAAAGCCCAGCCTGCCGAAGGGGTGAGTTGACATATATCATATCATCGGCAGCTAAATAGGGAAGATGGGGCTTGCGCGCCCCTCGCTTCAGGAAATCAGCTTCAGGCGGATCGCCTTGGCGACCAATTGCGTGCGGTTGACGCAGTCCAGCTTCTTGATCGCATTGGTCATGTAGGCATTGACGGTATGGTCGGAGAGCGAAAGGATCTGGCCGATTTCCACCGAGGTCTTGCCCTGCGCCGTCCAGCGAACGACCTCCAGTTCACGCGCGGAGAGCGGACTGGGGGAGGCAAGCTCGTTGCGCCGCAGCTTGTCGAAAACGTCGAAGGCATGGACCACGATCATGCCGAGTTCGTTTATTTCCGTCTGCGGCAAAGGCGGGCGAGAGCCGTCGAAGCGAACGAAGAAGCGGCTGCCATCGACCGAGTTGACCGGAAAGCAAATCCCCATCAGCAGATTGTGCCGGCGCAGCAGGTCGGCCATCGCGGGCGGGCAGTCGAACGGTTGCTTTGCATTGTCGAGCGCCCAGGTCTGCGGCAGCATGGACTTCCAGATGCTGCGGATCAGCGGGCATTCCTGGAGAAAGCGGTGCCGGTCGAAATCGCGGCTGAACTCTGCCGGTAATGTGGTCTCCACCGTATGTGGTGCAAGCAGGCTTTCGTTGGCCGCGGGAACCGTGAAGAACGAGACGTGTTCGAAACTGAAGTCGTCACAAATACGCTTCATCGTGCTCAAAAACGCCTTACGCGAAGTTGCAGCTGCGAGTTCAGCATTCAGTAGCGATTGGCGTTCAGCGGCAATCATAGGACATGACAAATTCTGCGTGTTTCCGTTTGGCTAACGGTTCCTGATAAATGTGGCGAGCGAATACCATCGGATTTTCGCCGTCTTTGCAACCCAAAATCGTCACAATCTCCGGATGGGATATTTCCGATAATATATCAGACGCTTAACGCGGTGCATGCCGGCGCATCCGCGGGGAGTGGCGTCGCCTGACTTTCTCCGTCACGGCATTGGCAGGAGGCTCGCGGATTTCGGGCCGGGACGGAATCACGCCCCCACGGGGGACGCCGCCGTTTTGCTCGCTTGCCGTCGCTGTCGCCAAAAGAAAAATGGATGTCGCAGGTTGATGGCTGGCGGCGGGCGGCCGGTCACGGAATATCCAGGATGACCGGCCTGGCAGCTTTGTATTACAGGCCGCTCTTTGGCGACGACTTGGTCTTGGTCTTCGCCATGATGCCCTCGAGGAAGCCCAGCATCACCGCCGAGATGACGAAGGCCAGGTGCATAAACGTCAGCCACATCAGCTTGCCGTCGGTGTACTGGTTGGAATTGAGGAACACCTGCAGGAGGTGGATGGACGAGATCGCCACGATCGAGGAGGCGACCTTGATCTTCAGGCTGCCGGAATCGAGCTTGCCGAGGAACGACACCTGGTCTTCGCCCTCATCGAAGCGGCTGACGAAGTTCTCGTAGCCGGAGATCATCACCATCACGATCAGGCTGGCGACCAGCGCGGCATCGATCAGGCCGAGCATGGCCAGGATCATGTCCGCCTCGTCGAGGGTGAACACGTTCATCGCCACCTTCAGGAACTTGTAGCCGAACGCGACGCCGTAGACGGCGAGCGCGGCTGCCAGGCCAAGGTAAAACGCCACGAGGATCCACCGGCTCGAAAGAATGATCCGTTCGACGAGCAGTTCCAGTGATTTCATATTGGTCTTCTCCTGAGGGGGCATGGTGGATTCGGGAATGCCGTCAAATAGTCGCTGCAATGCTGGATGCACAAGGGTGGAAACGATACCCAAGCGTCGTCGGCGCTGGTATTGTCGAAATTTGGCGCGGAAGGGGCAAGGCGAAGGCGTTGTGCGACAAATTCCGGTCATTGCGCGTTTTTCCGGTGGTCAATTAACCGGATGCGCCCATTAAAGGCGAGGTTTCGGCATTTCCGGACTGGTCCTGTTCACAACTTTCGGGTCTAAATTCCAGTAGTGCCAAGGACAATATCCCTGATGGACAGGGTGGGGAGAGAACATCTTATGGGCGTCGTCAAATCCGACATCGAAATTGCACGTTCGGCCAAGAAGCTTCCGATCATGGAAATCGGGGCGAAGCTCGGAATTGCTTCCGAACACTTGATTCCATACGGCCATGACAAGGCGAAAATCGCAGCCGACTTCATCGCGGCCCAACAGACGAAGAAGAACGGCAAGCTGATCCTGGTGACGGCGATCAACCCGACGCCCGCAGGCGAGGGCAAGACCACGACCACTGTCGGCCTCGGCGACGGGCTCAACCGCATCGGCAAGAAGGCGATGATCTGCATTCGCGAGCCGTCGCTTGGACCCTGCTTCGGGGTCAAGGGCGGTGCCGCCGGCGGCGGCCATTCGCAGGTCGTGCCGATGGAAGACATCAACCTGCATTTCACGGGCGATTTCCACGCGATCACATCGGCGCACAACCTGCTTGCGGCGCTGATCGACAACCACATCTACTGGGGCAACGAGCTGGAAATCGATGTCCGCCGCATCGCCTGGCGGCGCGTGGTCGACATGAACGATCGCGCACTGCGCGATATCGTGACTTCGCTCGGGGGCGTGGCAAACGGGTTTCCGCGCGAGGCCGGGTTCGATATCACCGTTGCCTCCGAGGTCATGGCGATCCTGTGCCTTGCCAAGGATCTCGAAGACCTCGAAAGGCGGCTCGGGGATATCATCGTCGCCTACCGGCGTGACAAGACCCCGGTCTATGCCCGCGATCTCAAGGCCGACGGTGCCATGGCGGTGTTGCTCAAGGACGCGGTGCAGCCGAACCTGGTGCAGACGCTGGAGAACAATCCCGCTTTCGTGCATGGCGGTCCCTTCGCCAATATCGCGCATGGCTGCAATTCGGTGATCGCGACGGCGACCGCACTGAAGCTCGCCGACTTCGTGGTGACTGAAGCCGGCTTCGGGGCCGATCTCGGGGCGGAGAAATTCTTCGACATCAAGTGCCGGAAGGCCGGGCTTCATCCGGATGCCGCGGTGGTCGTCGCGACGGTGCGCGCCCTCAAGATGAACGGCGGAGTGACGAAGGAACACCTCGACATCGAAAACATCGAGGCGGTCCGCAAGGGGTGCGCCAATCTCGGCCGCCATGTCCAGAACGTCAAGAAGTTCGGGGTTCCCGTGGTGGTGGCGATCAATCATTTCGCCACCGATACCGATGCCGAGATCAAGGCCGTGCAGGATTATGTCGCAACGCTTGGAACCGAGGCATTTCTCTGCCGCCACTGGGCCGAAGGATCGGCCGGGATCGAGGGGCTGGCGCGGCATGTCGCCGAGCTGGCCGAATCCGGGCATGCGCAGTTTTCGCCGCTCTATCCCGACGACATGCCGCTTTTCCAGAAGATCGAGACCATCGCCCAGGACATCTACCACGCGCACGAGGTGCTGGCCGACAAGTCGATCCGCGACCAGTTGCACCAGTGGGAGCGGCAGGGCTATGGCGACCTGCCGATCTGCATGGCCAAGACCCAGTATTCCTTCACCACCGACCCGAAACTGCGCGGTGCGCCGACCGGTCACAGCGTGCCGATCCGCGAAGTCAGGCTGTCGGCCGGAGCGGGTTTCGTCGTCGTCATCACCGGCGAGATCATGACCATGCCGGGCCTGCCGCGCACCCCGTCCTCGGAACGGATCTACCTGAACGAGAAGGGCCATATCGAAGGCCTGTTCTGACGTGTCTGCGAGGGTGTCCCGCGAACCGGTCGCGGCTTGCGGGCGCTTCGGGTTTCGGCGTCGGCATATTCCGGTTTCTTCATATTCGCGCTATGCTCGCAGGGGCGGCGGTGTGGAGGTGACGATGCTGACGAAGCTTGAGGACCTGCCGGAAGGTGTCATCGGGTTTGAGGCCCATGGCAAGTTGACCGCCAAGGAATACGAGGTGACCCTCATTCCCGAAGCGCTTGCTGCGCTCGAACAGGGCGATGCCCGGCTGCTGTTCATCCTGGGCGACGATTTTGCCGGCGTCGAGCTTGGTGCCGTATGGGACGACACCATGTTCGGCCTGCGCGAGCACTTCGTCTTCGACCGCATCGCCATCATTACCGCAAGCTCGGTGCTGGCCGGCCTGATCCACAGTCTCGCTTTTCTCATCCCCGGCGACGTGCATGTGTTCAAGCCGGAAAATATTCAGCGGGCGATGACCTGGCTGCTTGCGTAAGGCCTCTCAAACTGCTGGTATGCACGACGTATGCGGGGCGGAACGCGCGTCCTGCGGATGACGGGTTTTTATATCTTGACAGAAATATTCATGTTTTTGTAATCAGCTCAGCGACGCCCCGTTTGCGGGTGACGCAATTATTTGACTGACCCAGCCAGCCATCGAGCCGCTCCCCGGTTCTAGCAAGCCAGGTAAATTTTCGAAAGGAATTACCTATGGCCGGCCGGCATCCGCGCGCCGCTTTTCTGGCATGCTCCGCATTGCTTACGCTTTCCCTGGTGTCAGGGGCATATGCCCAGAGTCCCGAAAACGGCGAAGCTGCGGAAACCACCTCGACCGACGCAAGCGATGCGACGCAACTGAAGAAGCTCGTGCTGGATTCCGGCGCGGCGAAAGTGGGCAGCGTTGCTGATACGCCGTTTGCCTCCGAGACGACGGCGACGGAACTGCGAGACAACCAGATCGATACCATCGACGATTTCGGTCGTTCGCTGGAGCCCGGAATTGCCTATGTTCGCAGCAATGGCAGCATCAACCTGCGCGGCCTCGAAGGCGACCGGGTGCTGACCACGATCGACGGCATCCGCATTCCCTACCTCGATGATGCCGTTCGCGGTGCGAGAGGTGGCGTCAACAGCTTCGACTTCAACGCGCTTACGACAGTCGACGTGGTGCGCGGAGCCGATTCCAGCCGGGCGGGTTCCGGTGCGCTTGGCGGTGCCGTCGTCCTGCGAACCTTGGAGCCGGAAGATCTGATCGGCGAGGACAATACCTGGGGCGGCATCTTCAAGCTCGTCTATGACACGACCGACCGCAGCATCGGTGGATCGGTCGCGGTCGCCAAGCAGGTGCAGAACACCGCGATCCTGTTCGAGGGCGCGTATCGCACCGGTAACGAGCGCGACAACAACGGCGATGTCGACAGCTTTGGCGGCGAGCGCACCCAGGCCGATCCGGCGGATTTCGACCAGTACAATTTCCTCGTGAAGGTAAAGCAGTACACCGACGAAGGGCATGTCTTCGGGTTGACCGCCGAGCGCTTCGACCTCGACAAGGACATAGACCTCAAGAGCGAGCAGGTCCCGGGCTTCAACTACCGGCCGGGCTTCTGGGACAGCACGGATATTCTGAAGCGCGATCGCATATCGGCGAACTATGCGTTCGAGGCTCTCGGTGACGACAGCTTCATCGATCGCGCCAATGCCAGCGTGTTCTGGCAGAAACAGGTGCGGTCGAGCGAGAAGTATGGATACCGGTTCACGTCCGTCATCGGCGACTATTCGCGCCGCGGCGACATGGAACAGAACGCGGTCGGCGCGTTCGGATCGGCGGAAAAGTACTTCAACACCGGATGGCTGGAGCATCGCGTTACCGTCGGAGGCGAAATCACGCTGTCGAGGACGACGCAGTATTCCTCGGGTATCGACAGCTGCGGCGAGCGCTGGCACCCGAGCTGCGACTTCCTCCATACCAACCAGGCCGACATGCCGGAGACCGACAGCACGCAGTTCGGCATCTTCATCGATGACCAGATCGCCTTCGGCGACAGCGGCTTTTCGCTGACCCCGGGCCTGCGCTTCGACTGGTACGAGCACAGGCCGCAGGAAACCCAGGCCTATCTCGACAATCCGAATTCGAACGGCGTCATGCCGCCGGAGAATACCGGTCACCGTTTCTCGCCGAAGCTGCTGGCGAACTACGAGGTCGCCCCGGGAGTGGAGATCTTCGGCCAGTGGTCGATGGCGTTCCGCGCGCCGAACTCGACCGAGCTTTATGAAAACTACGGAGGCACCGGCACCTATCTGACGCTCGGCGATCCCTATCTCAAGCCGGAAACCAGCAACGGCTTCGAACTGGGAGCCATTCTCGGCGACGAGGATTTCGGCGGCAAGATCACCGGCTTCTACAACCGCTATCGCAACTTCATCGATGTTGCCCTGCTGCCCGACGATCAGCAGGATCCGGTGAACTATCCGATGGGCATCAGCCAGTACTTCAACCGCGAGCGCGTTCGCATCTACGGTGCCGAGGCTTCGGTCTACAAGGTCTTCGAAAACGGCTTTCACAACCGCGGATCGATCACCTATGCCAATGGCAAGGACCTGAACACCGGCGAAAATCTGCGTTCCGTCGCGCCGCTCAAGGTGGTCGCCAGCGGCGGCTATGCCACCGAGACCTGGGGGACGGATCTCACCTGGATCGGGGTTGCGGCCGCCAAGGACGACGGCAATGCTTCGACGATCGATGCGCCCGGATATGGCGTCGTCGATCTGACGGGGTGGTGGGAGCCGGAGCAGTACGAGGGGCTCCGGGTGACGGCCGGCATCTACAACATCTTCGACAAGCGCTACTACGACGCTCTCAATGTCCGCAGGGTGCAGGTGATCCCCGGCAGCACTATTCCGCCGCAGGAGTTCTACGCCGAGCCTGGCCGCAACTTCAAGATTACCGTGACGAAGCGCTTCTGACATCGGTTGCAATCCGTCAATGCCGGAGGGGGCGATGCGCGAGCGTCGCCCTTTCGCATTGGATCAGCGGCAATGGCGATATCCGGTGCGGCGATCGATGATGTCGAGATGCAGGTGATCGCGGTGTGCCGCGTCGCTGCCGGGCGCAAGGACGGTGGTGAAATAGAGGCAGGCGGACGCAGTGATCGCCCGTTGCGCGGCGCCGTCCAGGGTCGGATCCTCTGCCCGCGGCGTGAACTGGAGGACTGCGCCGCTCCGGAAGCGCAGGGCCGCGATGTCGATCGCGTTGCCGCGTGCGTGTTCGGAGATCTTTCCGGCCGCATCGCCATTGCGCTTGCGGCAGGCATAGCCCGATGCGTGGGTAAGGCCTGACAATTCCTCGCCCGGACGGGCAAGCTTCAGGATCGGGACGATCTGGTCCTTCGTCCAGCGCGCCAGCTGCAGCGCGGTCTCGCAGCGCATGGTGCCTGCGGGTTCGAGAGCAATGCCGGCGACGATCGATGTGACTTCTACCGGCTGGTCGATGCCACAGCCGGTATCGCCTTCGATTGCGGGCGTCTTCAGGTAGACTGCCCCGAGTTCTGCCAGTTCCGCGAGACAGGCGCCGAGCCGCTGCGGCGTTTCCCTGATGACAGGCAGTGGCGGCTCATCCACAGGTTCTTTCGGCGGGGAGATCGCATCGCCTGCACGCATTCCCTGTTGTTCCCGCTGCGGTTCGGGGCGCGCTTCGGGTATCGGACCGTGCTCGGGCAGGGACATGCCGGAGAGCAGCATCATGGCCATTGCCGGGAGGAAAAGACGTCCAGAAATCGCGCGACTCCTCTACGGTTGTTTCCGGAGCAACGATTTCGAGCCGCATTCGGTTCAATCGCGGCCACCGAACCCCGACTGCCGAAAGCTAAGAGGAAGCGACAGGTGTCGAGCGGGGAGGGTGGAGCGACGGTTCGCCGCCATCGAGAGGTGCCTGCCTCGGCCCTGTCGGCGAAGGAATTCTCCCGCCGGCGCGCCCGGTCCCCCTTGCGCGCTTGCGGCGGCCACGCTAACAATTCGTCCCATGATAAAGTCTATGAACATCGCGATCTGGTGGTGGGCACGCTAAAAGCGGCCTTGACCAGTCATGTCCATCGACAACAGACTCAAGCCGCCCGGAACTTTCAGGCGGCTTTTTGCATTTCAGGCGCCTGTCATCCGGGCCGCGACAACACGGAGCGAGAGAAAATGGCAACGATCATTCGGGATGACGGCGCGGAAATCTACGAGACCAGGGGCGGGATCACCGTTACCCGGCAGCGGCGGCCGACGCCCTATGCCGACGCGGTTTCGAGCTATGTCGACAAGCTCGACGAGCGCCGCGGTGCGGTGTTCTCGTCCAACTACGAATATCCGGGCCGCTATACCCGCTGGGATACCGCAATCGTCGATCCGCCACTCGGCATCTCCTGCCTTGGCCGCAAGGTCTGGATCGAGGCCTACAACGAGCGCGGCGAGGTGCTGCTCGGTTTCGTCGGCGAACGGCTGAAGACGGTTGCCGATATCGAGATCGGCACGGTCGCGCCGCGCCGGATCGACCTGACGGTCAAGATGCCCGACCGCGTCTTCACCGAGGAAGAGCGCTCCAAGATCCCGACCGTCTTCACCGTGCTTCGCGCGATCACCGACCTCTTCTACTCGCAGGCCGATGCCAGCCTCGGCCTCTACGGCGCTTTCGGCTACGATCTTGCCTTCCAGTTCGACGCGATCAAGCAGACGCTCGAGCGCCCTGAAGACCAGCGCGACATGGTGCTGTTCCTGCCCGACGAGATACTGGTGGTCGACAACTATTCGGCCAAGGCATGGATCGATCGCTACGACTTTGCCAGAGGCGGCCTGACCACCGAGGGCAAGGCCGGCGATATCGCCCCCGAGCCCTTCGTCCGCACCGACGCGATCCCGCCGAAGAGCGATCACCGGCCGGGCGAATATGCCGAACTGGTGGTCGAGGCCAAGGATAGCTTCCGTCGCGGCGATCTCTTCGAAGTGGTGCCGGGACAGAAGTTCATGGAGCGCTGCGAGAGCCTGCCTTCGGCGATCTCGAAGCGGCTGAAGGCGACCAATCCGTCGCCCTATTCCTTCTTCATCAATCTTGGAAACCAGGAATACCTGGTCGGCGCCTCGCCCGAGATGTTCGTGCGCGTTTCCGGCCGGCGCATCGAAACCTGCCCGATCTCGGGCACGATCAAGCGCGGCGATGACCCGATTGCCGACAGCGAGCAGATCCTCAAGCTGTTGAATTCGAAGAAGGACGAATCCGAACTGACGATGTGCTCGGACGTCGACCGCAACGACAAGAGCCGCGTCTGCGAGCCGGGTTCGGTCAAGGTGATCGGCCGCCGCCAGATCGAGATGTATTCGCGCCTGATCCACACCGTGGACCACATTGAAGGCCGGCTTCGCGACGACATGGACGCCTTCGACGGCTTCCTGTCCCACGCCTGGGCCGTCACCGTCACCGGCGCACCGAAACTCTGGGCAATGCGCTTCATCGAGGCGCATGAGAAGAGCCCGCGCGCCTGGTACGGCGGCGCCATCGGCATGGTCGGCTTCAACGGCGACATGAACACCGGCCTGACGCTGCGCACCGTGCGGATCAAGGACGGCATTGCCGAAGTGCGGGCCGGCGCCACCCTGTTGAACGATTCCATTCCCGAGGAAGAGGAAGCGGAAACCGAACTGAAGGCCTCTGCCATGCTTGCAGCCATCCGAGACGCCAAGACCGGCAACACCACCAAGGCGGGACGCGATGTCGCCACTGTCGGCAAGGGCGTGAAAATCCTCCTCGTCGATCACGAGGACAGCTTCGTCCATACGCTCGCCAACTATTTCCGCCAGACCGGCGCCATCGTCTCGACCGTGCGCTCGCCGGTGGCCGACGAGGTGTTCGACCGCATGAACCCGGATCTCGTCGTGCTGTCGCCGGGACCGGGCAGCCCGAAGGATTTCGATTGCAAGGCGACGATCAAGAAGGCGCGCGCCCGCGACCTGCCGATCTTCGGCGTCTGCCTCGGCCTGCAGGCGCTGGCCGAAGCCTATGGCGGCGAGCTCCGCCAGCTGGCCGTGCCGATGCACGGCAAGCCGTCGCGCATCCGCGTGCTGGAACCGGGCATCGTCTTCTCGGGCCTCGGCAAGGAGGTGACGGTCGGACGCTATCATTCGATCTTTGCCGATCCGGCCACCCTGCCGGCCGACTTCATCATCACCGCTGAAAGCGAGGACGGCACGATCATGGGCATCGAGCATTCGAAGGAGCCGGTCGCCGCCGTCCAGTTCCATCCGGAATCGATCATGACCCTTGGTCAGGATGCCGGCATGCGCATGATCGAAAACGTCGTCGCCAATCTGTCGCGCAAGGCGAAGACCAAGGCGGCGTAGTTACTGCTGACGCCAGGATAGGTCGCAGGCGATCACCGCCAGGCCTTGCCGCATCTGCCATGAATCCGCTCGTTTCTCATGACGAGCGGATTTTTACGTTGTCACCACCGATAGCGATGCGGCATTGGCCGCTTTGCGCCCGGAGGGAACGTCTCAAGTCAGGGTGCTTGCGACATGAACTCCCGAACCTCTCGGACGATCCAGTTCCTGTGCCTATGGGCCTGGCATAGTTTGGTGGCGACCCAGCGCCTCATGGGCGGGCGCTGAGAAAAAATCCGGATCCAATTGCTTTTCGCGAAATCAAACGCCGTCGAATGACAGTTCAACGGCGGTTCAAGGAACAATTCTTCCGAATTACCAATGATGCCTTGCAATTAACACATTAGGTCTATACGAAGAAATTGTCGATTTTGATTGTTGAGTTTTTGTACAGCGCTCCAGCGCACCTCACGATCTTTCCCCTCAATTTCGATTTCACTGCGTCGGGCATGTGTCCGACGTCGAACCTCTATGTCGATCGAAAAAGGAAAATCGCATGACAACTGGTATCGTTAAATTCTTCAATTCCGCAAAAGGCTTTGGCTTCATTCAGCCGACCGATGGTAGCCCGGACGTTTTTGTCCATATCTCTGCCGTCGAGCGCGCCGGCATGTTTTCGTTGGCAGAAGGCCAGAAGGTCAGCTTCGAACTCGTCCGCGACCGCAAGTCCGGCAAGAACGCAGCCGACAACCTGCAGGCAGCGTAAATGGCTGCATCCGGTATGTGACCACGGATGTACTGGCACACGCCGTTGATGCACCACCAGAAGGTCGGGTTCGCCCGGCCTTTTTTTATTTTCCCACCTACACAGGGAACCAAATGACCCAGACTTTCAGCAAGCCCCGTCAGCGGGCAGAAAACGCTTTCAACAAGCTTCAGGACCCTTTCTTTGCGAAAACCCACGCCAAGGAGGAGGAAGACTTTGTAAAGCAGGCTCGTGATGCAAAAACCCTCCGCCTGCGCGCGGCGCGGCTTGCAAAAGAAACCGATGATCGCGCGAACGCCACCTTGGCTCTCATGAAAATGCGCGAGAGGGGTTGAATCCCCACACGCCGCCCCCGCCTCGACCGTGACAACACCAGTCTTATTCAGGATGTCTTATGCCCCATGATACGCTCGAGCTTCAGGCAAGCACCACCGCATGGCAAATCGCGATGCAGGAAATTCTTCGCACGCTTATCCGAGACATCTACCATCAGAATGATGAGGCGGAATTCATGGCGCATATCAAGCGCATTGAAGAAGGAGCGGTAGACAGCATCTACACCGACCTTCGGCTGCGAGGCACGAATGAATGGACCGAAACGCTTGTGAAGGAGAAGGCAGCAAATATTGTCACAAACCTCCTTACATCCTGCACCTATGATCGCTCCGGCACTCTGCCGGACGGAACGTAAGCTGGCACTTAGCTGACGGGCCGACCTGGTCGGTCCACATAACCGGGCATGCCGGATCTCTTTCAGCCTTTCCGGTTCACATCTGTTATCAAGCGCCGCAATTTCTAGAGCGACAGCCGCGCAGCCGTGAGACGAGGTTTCCGCACCGCAAGGCTGATGCCTGATTGACACCGCCTGCCAAATCAGAACATTGCAGGAACAATCAATCAGGAATATCGCCGTGGCAGAGGCCGAGAAGTACATCGTCATCCCGTATCGCAAGAACCGCGGCAATCTGGTGCCCGGCGAGATGCGCCAGGCGTCGAACCCGATCAGCGCGGAGAAGATCGCGTCGGCGATGGCCGAGCGCTTCATCGGCGTCGCGGCCTACGCGGTGACGGTCGACGAGGAAACCGGCGATATGACCTCGCCGCGACTGCTGGCGCGCCATGGCGAGATCGCCGACCTCAACCCCGCCTAGGTCAGGCATGGAAACCGCGCTCTATCTCCCCGTCAAAGCCTTTCTCGAGGCGGCAGGCTATGTCGTCAAGGGCGAGGTCGGCGGATGCGATCTCGTCGGCTTGAGCGAGGGGGAGCCGCCCGTCGTCGTGGTGTGCGAACTGAAGCTCTCGTTTAACCTCGAGCTCATTCTCCAGGCGGTCGACCGGGCGGCGATGAGCGACGAGGTCTGGATCGCGGCCCGTATTTCCGCCAAGGGGCGCGGCCGCGAAAGCGACAAGCGTTACCGCGATCTCTGCCGGCGCATGGGCATCGGCATGCTCGGGGTTTCCGATGGCGGCGAGGTGAGCGTCATCGTCAGTTCTGTTTCGCCAATGCGCGCACCAATCCCAAGCGCCGGACGCGCCTTGTCAGGGAACACCAGCGGCGCCGCGGCGATCCGGTGGCGGGCGGCGGCTCGCGGGCGCCGATCATGACAGCCTATCGCCAGCAGGCGCTCATCTGCGCCGCCGCGCTCAAGCAGGGCATCGAGCGGCCGCGCGACATCAAGGACCGCGTGCCGAATGCCGGCCGGATCCTGCTCGACAACGTCTATGGCTGGTTCGAGCGCAAGGAGAAGGGCATCTATGGGCTTGCGCCGGAAGGCGAGGCCGCTTTGCAGCGCTGGCCGCAACCCATGGACGGTGCAGCGGAGCCGGGCTGAGTCCGGTTCCGCGACTGCAGCTCCCGCACTTCCCCTGACTTTTTTCACTCTTTCGGCGGAAGCTTGCCTGAACGGCAAGCGAGCCGGCGTTCCGGTTCACGGCATGTTCATACGGCCCGGGATAATGCGGATATTGCCACGCGATTCCGGGTCGGCAATTTTGAGAAAATATTTACGGAGGATAATTTGTTTAAGTTTGATCGAGTTTTGATCGCCGCAGCTGTTTTCGCCATTAGCGGTGCGAGCGCGAGTGCGCAGACCGTAGGCGACTGGGTTCTCGGCAATTACCAGGGCTCCGGTTACTGGTTCCCGGGTGTCGTCGAAAAGGTCCAGCGCGGCAAGATCACGATCGCGTATGACGATGGCGACCGCGAGGTTGTCGCACCCGAGAATGTCCGCCCCTACGATTGGAAGATCGGCACGAAGGTGGAGTGCAATTACAAGGGCGCGGGCGACTGGTACTCGGGTCGGATTGCATCGCTGGCCGGCGAGAAGATCGGCATCAACTACGACGACGGCGACAAGGAAACGACCAAGACCGGCCGTTGCCGTTCGCGCTGAACCCTGGAGGGCAGGGCGGCAATCCCGTCCGTCCACTTCTGTCGTGAAGCCGCCTTCGGGCGGCTTTTTCATGAGGCTGTAGGGTCGGCCGGCCGTGAACGGCAACCGTTGCCCAACAACAGCCTTGTCTCCCCACGGCCTTTTGGCTTGCTTTATCGCACCTCGCGCTGAACCACAGCCACATTCATCTCGCTTCTCTGCCTGAAGCCAAGCGAAGCGTAGAGGGAGGTCGCGGCGGTGTTTGAGGCATAGGCGTGCAGGTAGGCGACATTGCCGGAAGCCGCGATTTCGCCAGCCGCGAAGCGCGACATCAACCGGCCGAGGCCGCGCCCCTGGAAATCGGGATGAGTGCATACGCCGCTGAGTTCCGTAAAACCATCCTGTTTCATTCTCTCTCCGGCCATTGCCGCCAGCCTGCCATCGATCCTGACGCCCCAGAAGCGCCCAAGGCTCAATGCGCGCAGCGTGAAAGGGCCGGGTTTCGTCAGTGTGGCGAGCTCCAGCATGTCAGCCGCGTCGGCGTCGCAGAGCGGCCGGATCCGTTCCTCTTCGATCGGCGGCAGCGGCTGTTCGGCGATCATCTGGACGCCCTGGGCGGTGACGACGGCGGCGAGGCCGCAAGGCAGGACTATCTCGTCGGCCTGAAGCATGTAGATGCTCTCGCCCTCGGCAACGAGCCCATCGAGCGCTTGAACGCTTTCCTCGCCGTTGCCCCTGCTTGCGGCAAATGGCACGATCGATGCGGGGTAACGGCGCGCGAGGTCGTTGCCTTCGCTCAGCGCCTTGTGCCGGGAGGTGAGGGCGCTCCAGACGGGGCGGTCCAGTATGTGTTTCATGTTCGGTCCTCCGGGCACTCAAGCGCCCTTTGCCTGAGCGGAAGGCTTTCCAGCCCCTGCTCGATGGCGGCCAGCTGATCGAGGATCGGGGCGGCCATGTCTCCGCAAAGATCGTGCACCGCCTGTTCGATGCGCGGCCAGACGAACCGCTTCGAAAAGTCGACAAGTTCCTTGCCCTTGTCGGTCAGCGATACAACCTTACGCCTCTGATCTTCCGGGGCAGATTGGGAGACGACAAGCCCGAGTTTCACCAGTTGCCCCATTGTGCGCGTGGCGCCCGGCTGGGTGATGCCGACAGCCTCGGCCAGTTCGCCGATCGATAAGGAACCGCAGCGATCGAGCGCGGCGAGAAACGGGTATTGGCCGGCCTGCAGCGATATGCCGTGCTGATCCATGATCTGCTGCGTGTCGGCCTGTAGCCGCTCGCCAATTCGCTTGAAACGGCTGCCCAGGCATAGAAAGCCCAGCGATTTGACGACGTCCTCGGGCATGGCGTTCTCCATGTATATTACGCGTTATATAACATGTAATGTAATCGCAAGCAATTCCTTGGCGATGATCTGACGTCCACTGGCGGTCATGAAAATCCGGCGCCCGGCGGTAGCCCATCCAGGTTCAAGCCCCTCAACAGGCTTGTCCGCGCGCTCCTTTGACAATCCATCCGCCTTGGCGCATATACGTGGTAAATTAGCCGCCTGCGCGAATTTCGCGCGGGCGGTTTTGCGTTTGAATGGGCCGGTGGCTGCAATTCATTCGCATCTGCACAGATGGGTACGGAAATGAACGAACACGGTAAAAGCACGGTCCGCAGGCTGGCCTTCTGGGGTATCCCGCTTGCATTCGCGGTGATGGGGCTGAAGCTCGTCGCCTGGTGGGTGACAGGATCGGTGGCGCTGTTGTCCGATGGCCTGGAGTCGACCGTCAACGTCATTGCCGCCTTCATCGCCTTCTTCGTCATCCGCTATGCCCAGAAGCCGGCCGATGCGACCCACCCGTTCGGGCACCACAAGGCGGAATATCTTTCGGCGGTCGTCGAGGGCGTGCTGATCGTGGTCGCCGCATTGCTGATTGTCCAGGAAGCCGTTTCGGCGCTGCAATCGCCGCGGCTGCTCGAGGCGCCAGCGCTCGGCCTCGCCATCAACATGGCCGCGACGGCGATCAACGCCGTCTGGGCGACGATCCTGATTCGCACCGGCAGGAAGTACCGCTCTCCGGCGCTGACCGCCGACGGCCAGCATATCTATTCCGACGTCGTCACCTCGGTCGGCGTCTTCGCCGGCCTGCTGCTGGCGATCGCGACCGGCTTCGCCATCCTTGATCCGATCCTGGCGATCCTGGTGTCGCTGAACATTCTCTATCAGGGCTGGAAGGTGATCTCTCATTCGGTCGCCGGCCTGATGGACCACTCGATCGAGCCGCAGGAAGAGGAGGCGATCAAGCAGGCGATCGCTGCCAATGCCATCGGATCGCTCGGTGTGCACGATCTCAAGACCCGCCGCGCCGGTGCGGCCACTTTCGTCGACTTCCACATGGTCGTTCCGGCGAAGATGACGGTCAGCGATGCCCATGCGATCTGCGACCGACTGGAGGATGCGATCGCCAAGGCCGATCCAGGCGCCCAGGTGGCCATCCACGTCGAGCCGGAAAGCGAGAAGGCCCATGGCGTGCGGGTCAAGGTGAAGGAGATCAGCAAATGAGCCAGACCGATGTCTCAGGCCTGACCCAGCTCGGCGCGAAGGTCGAAACGCCGACAAGCCCGGAACAGGCCGTGTTGGAGCGGGTGCCGAGCGGAAACGCCGGGACCGATTTCGTCGTGCGGTTCACCGCGCCGGAATTCACCTCGCTCTGCCCGATGACCGGCCAGCCGGATTTCGCCCACATCGTCATCGACTACATCCCCGGTGAATGGCTGGTGGAATCGAAGTCGCTGAAACTGTTCCTGCATTCCTTCCGCAATCACGGCGCGTTCCACGAGGACTGCTCGATCTATATCGCCAAGCGCATCGTCGAACTGCTTGAGCCGAAATGGTTGCGGATCGGCGCCTACTGGTATCCGCGCGGCGGCATTCCCATCGACGTCTTCTGGCAGACGGGACCGGTGCCGGAGGGCGTATGGATTCCGGAGCAGGGCGTGGTGCCCTATCGCGGACGCGGATGACAGGCGGCCGATGCTGGGATTTCGGGAGAATTTGCCGATTGAGTTGGCTGCTGTGGCGGGGCATTATCCGCTAACCACAATAGCCATGTTTCCGTGCCTTGTCTTTTTCCCGCATTGTCTTACGACAGCAGACGCATTATTTGCGTGAGGCAGAAATCACGGTGGAGAGTTGCGCATGAGCGACGAAGACGACGACAAGAAGATCGAAGCGCCCCTGGGCAAGGATGCGGAAGCCAACCTGTTCAAATCGCGGTCGATCTTTATCTACGGCACGATCACCCAGGAACTGGCGCAGAAGGTCTGCTCGCAGCTCGTGGCGATGGCCGCTGCCAGCGACGAAGACATCCGGATCTACGTGAACTCGCCGGGCGGGCACGTTGAGTCGGGCGATTCGATCCACGACATGATCAAGTTCATCAAGCCGCGGGTCTGGATCATCGGCAGCGGCTGGGTCGCCTCCGCCGGCGCGCTGATCTATGTCAGCGTTCCCAAGGAACAGCGCCTCTGCCTGCCGAACACCCGCTTCCTGCTGCATCAACCGTCCGGCGGTACCCGCGGCATGGCCTCGGACATCGAGATCCAGGCGCGCGAAATCATCCGCATGAACGAGCGGCTGAACAAGATCTTCGCGGCGGCCACCGGCCAGTCGGTCGAAAAGATCGCCAAGGACACCGACCGCGATTACTGGCTCTCCGCCCAGGAAGCCAAGGACTACGGCCTGGTATCGCGCATCATCACGACCCAGGCGGAAATCTGATCCGTTGACTGAATTGCCTGCTCCGCCGCGTGCGGGGCAGGCTTCTGCCTGCCGCGACATCTTTCATTCGGCCGCGACAGTGATTGCGCGCGCGTTTTCGGCGCCGGCCGGCACGGCTCGCATGGTGTATTCGTTTTATTTCCAACGGATCGATGCGATGTTGAAAGACTTTTCCATTCAAAGCCTGTTCATGGGTGTGCTGACGGCCTTCGTCGGTTTTGCGAGTTCCTTTGCCGTCGTCCTGCAGGGGCTTCACGGGGTCGGCGCCAGCGAGCTGGAAGCCGCTTCCGGGCTGATGGCGCTGTCGATTTCGATGGGGCTCTGCGCCATCGTTTTGAGCGTCGCGACGCGCCTGCCGGTCAGCATCGCATGGTCGACCCCCGGTGCGGCTCTGCTGGCGAGCGCCGGCGCCGTCGAGGGAGGGTTCGCGGCCGCCGTCGGCGCTTTCATCATCTGTGCGTTGCTGATCATCGTCGCCGGTCTTTTCCGTCCGCTTGGCCGGGCTGTGGCAGCCATCCCCGCGCCGCTCGCCAATGCCATGCTGGCCGGCGTGCTGATCGGCCTGTGCTTCGCGCCGGTGAAGGCTATCGCCTTCAATCCGCTCTTCGGATTGCCGATCGTGCTTGCCTGGATCGTGGTCGGCGCGATCAAGCGCCTGTGGGCGGTGCCAGCCGCCCTGGTCGCCTTCGCGCTTGTCCTTGCCTTCGGCATCGAGATCCCGGAGGGCGGGCTTGCCAAGGTGGCGCAATCGCTGACGCCGCCTGCCGAATTCGTGACACCCGTCTTCAACCTCGCGGCTCTCGTGTCGATTGCCTTGCCGCTGTTCATCGTCACCATGGCGTCGCAGAACATTCCGGGGATCGCGGTGCTGAAGGTCAACGGCTACGATCCGAAGCCGGGGCCGCTGTTTGCCGTGACCGGCGTCTTTTCGCTGCTGTCCGCCCCTTTCGGCGGCCATGTGGTGAACCTTGCCGCCATTACCGCGGCGATGTGCGCGGGCGAAGATGCGCATCCCGATCCGAAGCGCCGCTACTGGGCGGCCATTGTCGCCGGCGTGGGCTATGTCATCCTCGGGCTTCTCGCCGGTGCGGTGACTGCCCTCGTGGTACTGGCGCCGCCGATCCTCATCCAGGCCGTTGCCGGCCTGGCGCTGGTCGCCGCATTCTCGAGTTCCGCCATGTCCGCCTTCAAGGACGTGGAGGCGAGGGAAGCTGCCGCCATCACGTTCCTGATCACCGCCTCCGGCGTGTCCGTCGCCGGCATTTCCGGTGCCTTCTGGGGGCTCGTCGCCGGCGGTCTGATGCTGGCCCTGCAGAACGTGGTGCGCGCCGCCAGGGGTTGAGCCCAAAACGTGCCTCCTTCGAACAAGGGGGGCGAGAATTTGCAAATCGTCATATTGGTCTCCGCGAGGTATCCGATATGAACTCGTTTGCAGCCATCTCCTTTGTCGCCGCTTCTGCCTTTTCCTTCATGCTGGCGAACCTGTGCATGAAGGTCAGCGGCAGCGCGCCGATCTATCTCATCTATCCCGCGATCGGCCTCGCAATTCTGGTCGGGGTATTCTTCGAGATCGAGGCGCTCAAGGCGGCCCAGTTCGGCCACGCCGGTTCCGTGGTCGTTGCGGGGCTGATCTTCAGCGAGAACTACACCCTGCGCGATGGCGCGGGCTTTGCCCTGGTGCTGGCCGGGATGCTGCTCCTGACGGGTGAAGCCGGCAAGATCGGCAAAGGGGAGCAGATGCCCGAAGTCGTGGTCCGAAAGAGCGATCGGCTGCACTGATGGGCGGTTTTCGAATGCTTCCGGCACAATTTCAGGTACCCCCTTGCTCTTTCCTGCCAGCAACGCTATAAGCGCGGCCATGAAGAGCAAGGGCCATTCCATTTTCGCACCGAACCTGCGCAGCCGCATCGCGCTGCACGAGCGTTCGCGCGCCCTCGCTTCGCTTCTTCTTCTCGGCCTTACGCGCGGTTGCCGGGTCCGTTGAGGAGCGCCCGGCGGCCGATGAAGCCCGCCAGGCAAGAGCTCCTCGCAATCCCCCTGTCATAATTTCAAATTGACCGCACGACGGTCCGCATTTGTCGTCGCCAAGTCGTATTCG
Source organism: Pseudomonadota bacterium (assembly GCA_023399465.1). Taxonomy (GTDB): domain Bacteria; phylum Pseudomonadota; class Alphaproteobacteria; order Rhizobiales; family Rhizobiaceae; genus Ferirhizobium. The sequence continues at coordinate 30,699 of JAEWPB010000148.1, read as the reverse complement.
ATCGGCTAAGAGACCCGGGGCAAATGTCGGTAGAGGAAGAGACGAGACGATGGACGCGAAAACCAGCTCCTCAAAAGCCAATGGCATGCCGGAAGCGGCTACCAAGTATATCCCTTATCCGCAGGTGAATATTCCGGACCGTACATGGCCCTCGAAGACCATCACCAAGGCACCGATCTGGTGTTCCGTCGACCTGCGCGACGGCAACCAGTCGCTCGTCGATCCGATGGGCCATGACCGCAAGGCGCGGATGTTCCAGTTGCTGCTCGACATGGGCTTCAAGGAAATCGAGATCGGTTTCCCCTCGGCATCGCAGACCGATTTCGACTTCGCGCGCTGGTGCGTCGAGCAGGGCAATGTCCCCGAGGACGTATCGCTGCAGGTGCTGGTGCAGTGCCGCCCCGAACTGATCACCCGTACCTTCGAAGCGCTTGAAGGCGCGCACAAGCCCATCGTCCACTTCTACAACTCGACCAGCGAGCTGCAGCGCCGCGTGGTGTTCGCCAAGGACGTCAAGGGCATCAAGCAGATCGCCATGGATGCCGCCAAGATGATCACCGACATGGCGGCCAAGGCCGGCGGCGGCTTCCGCTTCGAGTATTCGCCCGAGAGCTTTACCGGCACCGAACTGGAAGTGGCGCTGGAGATCTGCAACGCGGTCACCGAGATCGTCAAGCCGACCGCCGACAACAAGCTGATCATGAACCTGCCGTCGACCGTCGAGATGTCGACGCCGAACATCTATGCCGACCAGATCGAATGGATGTGCCGCAACCTCGACAACCGCGAGAACCTGATCATCTCGCTGCACCCGCACAACGACCGCGGCACAGGCATCGCCGCGACCGAACTGGGTCTGATGGCCGGCGCCGACCGCGTCGAAGGCACGCTGTTCGGCAATGGCGAGCGCACCGGCAATGTCGACGTGGTCACCCTGGCGCTGAACATGTTCACGCAAGGGATCGATCCCGAGCTGGATTGCTCCGACATCGAGCGGATCAAGGAAGTCTACGAATACTCGAACCAGATGACCATTCCGGAGCGTCATCCCTATGTCGGCGAACTGGTATATACCGCGTTCTCTGGCTCGCACCAGGACGCGATCAACAAGGGCATGAAGGCGATCAAGGTGGCCAACAAGCCGCTGTGGGAAGTGCCCTACCTGCCGATCGATCCGCAGGACGTCGGACGGACCTACGAGGCGATCATCCGCATCAACTCGCAGTCGGGCAAGGGCGGCATCGCCTACATCCTGCAGCAGGACTACGGCATCAACCTGCCGCGCAACCTGCAGGTCGAGTTCCGCGAGGACATCCAGCGCATCACCGACGAGGAAGGCAAGGAGCTTCCCTCCAAGCGCATCTATGAACGCTTCATCGAGCGTTATGTGGAGCAGCCGGACGCGCGGCTGAAGTTCGTCGACCACCACACCTACCCCTCGACCGAGGCCAAGGGTGTGCGTGTCGTCGCGGCCGAGATCACCGACAATGGCGAACTCAAGCGCATCGAAGGCAAGGGCACGGGTCCGATCGACGGTTTCGTCAACGCGCTGTCGATCTATCTCGGCATCGACATGTCGGTGAACGACTACTCCGAGCATTCGCTGCAGCACGGCTCCAACGCGGCGGCGATCGCCTATGTCGAGATGGAACATGCCGGCGGCAAGCTGTTCGGGGCTGGCGTCAGCACCAACATCGTCGGGGCCTCGCTGGAAGCCGTCGTGTCGGCCGCCAACCGCATTCTTGAGGAGCGGGCCGCCAAGGCCTGAACCGCGTTCCCTTGAGGCTTTTCATCGAAGCGCCGCGCAGAAATGCGCGGCGCTTTTTCGTTTTTCCTCAGAGATTGATTCAACTTGAAGACCGTCAGGATCTGAATCAGAAACGCCGCGCAACCGTTTGGAAGCGCAGCGTTTTTTTATAGGTCAGCCGGGCGGTGAGCTCAGATTTCGACCGCGACCTTGCGGGCGAGCTCCGTGAGCGTCGCTTCCGACGACGGGCCGACGAGAACGTAGGACGCCTGGTCGTTGTGCCAGTAGACCATGCCAATATCGTCGCGGATGACCTCGTCGAGACCTTCTTCCTTTTCCTCGGGCGTCGCGGCCGCCTTCATGAAGCAGATGGCCACGATGTCGCCGTCGATGCCCTTGTAGATCAGTTGCGCCACCGGCTTGCCGTCAGCGACGAGCAACCGGGCGCCCTGGAACTCGAGGCCCTGCGCCTTGAGGTCGGGGACCTTGAAGCCGACGCCGACGCTGGAGCCGAGCCACGAGACGATATGGTCCTTCTCGGAAGCGGGGACTTCGACCAGATGGCGCTGCTGGCGGGCATAGACGCGGTGGTAGGCGGCGATGTCGTCGAGCCAGGTGCGCGGGGCCTGGGCGACTTCGACGGGTTGCGGCACGGACGCAGGCGCGGCGCCGACGATGTAGCCGATCGTGCCGCCAAGTGCGAACAGGGCCACGGCGGCAGCCATCGCCTGCCGGCGGGCCGGCGTAACCGCGAAGCGCCGGCGGCGAACCTCCGCCTCAGGGCCCGGACCGCCCTTAGGAGGTTCGGCGTTCTTTATCGAGCGCACGAGGGACAGCGGGACCGGCTCGGTGAGGATGTCGTCAAATGCGGTCCTGCCGAATTCCGAGCCGCGCTTCAGTTCTTCATAGAGCGCGCGCGCATGCTTGTCGGTGCCGAGGAGGCGTTCCAGTTCCTCCCTTTCGGCAGGGCTGGTTTCACCGTCGAGCAGCGCGGAAAGCCTGACGTCGAGGGGGAGGGAGCGCAGGTTCTCCATCGATCAGACCTTCGGCCCGGTATCGTTCTTGACCATGGCCGCAAGGCGCAGGCGAGCGGCCGAGAGCCGCGACATGACGGTGCCGACCGGAATGCCAAGGATTTCTGAGGCTTCCCTGTAACTGTAGCCTTCGATATTCACGAGTACGAACACGCTGGAGAGTCCTTCAGGCATGGACATGATCAGTTTGTTGATCTGATGGATATAGACGGATTCTTCGCCGACTGCATCGACAGAAAGTTCATTTTGTTCAGTGGCATCCACAGCCCCGGCACCGGCCCTGACCTTGCGCTTGCGCACCTCGTCCACCCAAAGATTGCGGGTCATGGCATAGATCCAGCTTTCCAGCCGGCCTTCACCGCTCCACAGGTGGCTCTTGGCAATCGCGCGCTCGCAGGTCTCCTGCACAAGATCGTCTGCGTCGCCGGAATTGCGTGCCAGTGTCAGGGCAAACCGCCGCAGCTTCGGCAGCAAGCTGACCAGGTCGCGTCGGATATCCTGCGGGGGCGACGGTTGACGCATTGCCATTCCAGATGAGACGTTCCGGATCAAGGTTTTATTCGCCGTCGAAGATATACAGCAACGCCGGATGATATGAAACGGCTGTTCCGGACCTGGTAGGCGCCTCCGTGGAAACGGGCACGGCAAGTGTTTCCGTGCCCGTGTCTTGCTACAGTCTTTCACGGCAGTTCAGTACGCGCTGTAGCCGTTCAACGCCTGCAGCAATGCCCGGTAGGCCCAGGTGTTTTCACCGCCACGATCCCGGATTTCGACGAGTTGCACGCGCGCGCCCTCGCGGTCACCCTGAAGAAGGAGCGCTTCGCCCATGTAGGAACGGGCCATGATGTAGTTCGGATTGATCTCGAGGGCCTTGCGGTAATATTGCATGCCAATATCCATGCGCCCGGCCTTGCGATTGGCAAATCCAAGGTAGTTGAGAATTCGCGGATCGTCCTGATTGCTGGCGAGCTGCAATATGTTTATTGCATTGTCGTACTGGCCGTCATATGCCAGTTCTCTGGCAGCATCATAAAGCTGATCGTCGTTGAAACTGTTTTTCTGTGCCTTCACGCACATCTTCTTTTGAGTGCTCCAGATCATACCGTTCTTGCATTTTGTCGTAGTTTCGGTTTTCACTGGCGGGGCTGAGGAGCCGCCGCTACCACTGGAGCCGCCACCACCGCCACCGGCGGCCGTCGCGGTTGAGGGGAGCAGGCAACTCGCGACAATCGCCGCAACGCCGGCGAGCAGCGCAAGAGCAGGGCTAGAAGTCGACATTTCGAAACCCTCCTTGGGATGACAACAAAAACGAAACCCGGAGAGAAAAAATACCGGGAGCGAAAGGGGAACGTATAATGGGGAGCAATTATTCAGCATGACCCAATCATTTTTCAGCGTGCCGCGGCGCATGCACCTGACTGGTCGTAGCATTTCACTAATCAATCGATTGGTTATTGCTTAGCGGGGGGCGCAGGTCATGGAAAAGATAGTTTCCGGGGCGATGGCCACTCGTCAGGCCCTGGTTTCCACCGCTCTGCGTCTGTTCGGCGCGCATGGCTATGATGCCGTGTCCACCCGCCAGATCGCGGATGAGGCGAAAGCCAACATCGGCAGCATCGCCTATCACTTCGGCGGAAAGCCGGGCCTGCGGACCGCCTGCGCCCAGCATGTTTCCAGCGCGGTGCAGCAGGCGCTGGCGCCGGAATTCCCGGCGGAGGTGCCTGAAGACCTCGGGCCCGAAGCCGCCGGCGACATGTTGATCGCGGTGATCACCACCTTCGTCATGCACGCGACCCAGTCGCCCGATTCGGACGAGGTCTCGGCCTTTGTCATGCGGGAAATGATGAGTCGCGGCGAAGTCATGCAGCACATCTACCGGGAGATCATCGGTCCTGTCCATGAACGGCTTTGCCAGTTGTTCACGATCGCGACCGGGAGGACCGGGCCGGAGGAAGAGATTTCCATCATCGTCTTCAGTCTCGTGGGACAGGCGATGTACTTCCGGATGAGCAAGGAGATGGTCGTCACGCGGATGAAGTGGAGCAACATCGGCACCAGCGAAACGACGATCATCGTCGATGTTCTGAAGGCGAACATGCGGGCACTGCTCGAATATTATCGTGCGGATTCGCCTGAATTGATGCGGGCGCACGGCTAACGCAGCGCGGCTGTTGCCGCTGGCATGATGAGAACCGGCGGGCGATGAGATGTCGCATGACACGCTTCGCCCGGGTTCTCTCGAGCTTCGGCAATCTCATCCTGCCTGACGATATGTGTGCGAGCTTTCCTGCGCCATGCCGCTTCCGTCGGGCAGCAGCGAATGGCGTTCGCTGGTCACCTCCCAGGCGCCTGGTCCACCGTCGATCCTGAAGAGGTTGTAGGCCGCCGGCGGCTTGTGGGCTCCGGGCCCCTGCGATGCCGAGGCGATGCCGACGACCGGTACCATGCCGTGCTGGCCCCTGATCATGTAGACGGTATTGAGATGCGTGTGGCCGTGAAGCACGAGTTCGGCCCCGCCGGTCGCAATCGCCGCGGCGAAGCGCCGGATGCCGATCATGCGCTTGTGCAGCGTGGTCGCGCCGCGGATCGGCGGATGATGGATCAGCACCACCCGGAACAGGCCGGCATCGCCCGCTTTCTTCAACAGGTTCACGGTCTCGCGCGCCTGCCGGGGGCTGAAGAAGCCGCTGGCGGAGAAGGGCGGGGTGGCGACCGATGTCGAGCAGCCGATGATTGCGACCGGTCCGCGCGTTCGAAGATAGGGGAAGAGGTGGCGGTCGGAGGGGAATTGCTGCGGGCTGTCGTCGCCGCGCACATAGGGGTACCAGGCGCGCATCGCCTTTGCGTAGGCGCCGCGCACATAGGCGTCGTGGTTGCCCGGAACGACCGAGGTATCTTCGGGTCTGCCGACTTCGCGCAGCCATTCGGCGGCGGTCCTGATCTCGATGCCTGTTGCCAGATTGACGAGGTCGCCGGTGATCGCCAGGTGGTCAGGTTCGTGGCGGGCCAGGTCGGCGAGCAACAAATCCAGCGTATTGGGGAAAAGATGCTTGCGCCGGTTACGGTGCCAGTTCACAAAACCGGTGATGCGCTTCGACGCAAGTTCGCGCAAGGTGAGTTCCGGCAGCGGGCCGAGATGGACGTCCGAAATATGGGCGAGCTTGAACATCTGCAAACACATAGAGATGCGGGGAAATGGGAGCAAGCGAAATGAGCGACGATCGCACGCCGGAAAAGCGATCCCTGCGCGCGCGCATCCTGACCCGGCTGGCCCATGGCTTCTTTGCCCTGTCGCGCGGCATGACGGTTGGCGTGCGCGCCGCCTGCTTCGATGAGGCGGGGCGGGTGTTCCTCGTGCGCCACAGCTACGTGCCCGGCTGGTACATGCCCGGTGGCGGCATCGAGCGCTTCGAGACGGCCGAACAGGCACTCGTCAAGGAACTGCGCGAGGAGGGCAACCTCGAACTGACCGGACGGCCACAGCTGTTTCACATCTACTACAACCGCTATGTCAGCAAGCGCGATCACGTGCTCTTCTATCGCGCCACGGTCCGGCAGACGGCGCCGCGCCTGCCGGACCGCGAGATCGTCGAAAGCGGCTTCTTCGATCCCGCCGACCTGCCCGAGGGCACGACAGCGGCAACGCGCCGGCGGCTTGCCGAGTTGCAGGGCCTTGTCGAACCCGATGCCTACTGGTGAGTGGGATAGGCACGGTCGCGCCCGTGCGGCGAGGTGAAGTCCAGCTCCGGCCCAACCGGCACGATCCCGGTCGGATTGATCATCAGGTGGCTGCGATAGTAGTGGTGCTTGATGTGGCGCATGTTCACCGTCTCCGCGATGCCCGGCGTCTGGTAGAGATCACGGACATAGGCGGAGAGGTTCGGATAGTCGGCGATGCGCCGGATGTTGCACTTGAAATGGCCGACATAGACGGCATCGAAGCGGATGAGGGTGGTGAACAGTCGCCAGTCGGTTTCGGTCTGACGGTCGCCGAAGAGAAAGCGCCGGTCCGCAATACGCTCCTCAAGGGTGTCGAGCATGGCAAAGACGCCGGTGACGCTTTCGTCATAGGCTGCTTGCGAGGTCGCAAAGCCCGCCTTGTAGACGCCGTTGTTGATCGCATCGTAGATCTGCGCGTTCAGTCCGTCGATATCGGCCCTGAGCGCTTCCGGGCAATAGTCGGCGGTATTGCCGGTCAGGCCATTGAAGGCGCTGTTGAACATGCGGATGATTTCGGCCGACTCGTTGGAAACGATGGTTTGCTGCTTGCGATCCCAGAGCGTTGGCACGGTCACGCGCCCCGTGTACTTCGGGTCGGCGCGGCGATAGACCTGCCACAGCGTTTCTGAGTTGAAGAGGTGGTCCGGTGTTGCGCCATCGCGGTCATGGAACTCCCAGCCGTTCGACAGCATGATCGGATCGACGACGGAGATCGGGATCAGTTTCTCCAGTTGCTTCAACTTGCGGAAGATCAGCGTCCGGTGGGCCCAGGGACAGGCATAGGACACGTAGAGATGATAGCGGTCCGGCTCGGCTGCGAAGCCGCCGTGTCCTGATGGGCCTGCCGAGCCATCGGCGGTGATCCAGTTGCGGAACCGGGATTGCGGGCGTACGAAGCGGCCCTCGTTATCCTTGGTGTCGTACCAGACGTCCTGCCAGACCCCTTCCACCAACATCCCCATGGACAATCTCCTTGCCTGTTGTCGCTTGTCTGCCCGCCAGCATAAGGATCACCACGGGGTTGGCGAGAGCGCAAAAATTGAACAGTGCGTTTTTGCATTGGACGAACGATTTTTTTCCTGCTATCCGCATTGCCACAATTTTGAGGATAGATTGATGACCGAAGTCCGGAACCTGCGACGACGCTGAAGCTCCCGAGCGCTTGAATGCGCACCGAGATCCTATCGTCATGTCAGTTTTCCGCCTTCTGGTTTTTCATGAAAAAGCACAACCTGGTCTACCTCACCGAGGATGCGTCCCACGACGCCGTCATTGAACTCATCAACGAAGAAGCATTCGGTCCCGGCCGTTTCACCCGTGCTGCCGCCCGCATTCGCGAGCAGGGCGCGCACGACCGCTCGTTGTCGTTCATTTGCGCCGATGACGGCGAGACTATCGCATCGGTCAGGATGACGCCGGTGCTGGCCGGAGGCGTCAAGGGCCATCTGCTCGGACCGCTCGCGGTGCGGCCGTCTCACAAGAACATGGGTATCGGCCGCGAACTCGTGCGCATCGCCATCGAGGCGGCGCGGCGCAACGGGTCCGAGGCTGTCATCCTGATCGGCGATCCGCCCTATTATCAGCCGCTGGGCTTCGAAAAGGTGGCCTACAACGCGCTTGCCTTCCCCGGTCCGGTCGATCCGGCACGGGTGCTGGTGGTGCCGATCGCCGAGAATGTGCATCCGCAGTTGAATGGCACGATCGGCTGGCGCGCCGAGGCGCACTGAGCCTCCGGCGACGGACGTGTGGCCGATGGCCCTCCAAGTCCGCTATCTCAATTGAGGATCGTAAGCGTGCGTCGCCTGACGCCGATGTCAGCGCATTGCGTCTGGCGCCTTGTCGACGGCGGCGCGCTCCTTCACATCGGGATTTCCGGCCGGTTCAGGTCGCGAACCGCCTAGCGTCCTTCGCGCCACCACATGGCGCCGAATGCCAGCAGCAGCACGCCCACACCGGCAAAGCCGGCAAAGAGCGGCAGGGTCCGGATCCCCTTCAGCGTTGTCTCATCGGTCATGCGGATGACCATGCGGCGATCGTCGGCGACGCGCACTTCGCCGCGCACCGGTAGGATCGCGGGCAGATCGACTGCGCCATTCTCGCCGCCAACGCGGGCAACGAGGCCGCGGGTCTCGTTGCCGAGCGGCTCCAGCTTGTCGGGGGTCGAGATCATCGCCTTGAATTCGGGAGCATCGACGGCACCGACATGAACCAGCGCGTTGAGTTCGCCATTGGCGATCTCGAACAGGCCGGTTTCCTCGACCTTGATTTCGCCGCGATAGAGCCCGGGGCTGGTTTCCGTCAGGGCGAGCGCCCCGGTCTTGCCCGACGGGAAGGTGATCTCCGCCTGGCCCGGCGCATCGCCGATCGTCTGTCGGGTCACTTCGATGGTACGGCCGGTAGCGCGAGCGGTCAGCGCTTCCTCTTCCAGCGCCGGCTCCTTCATCAGCCAGTGGGCGATGCGCCGGTAGAGCGCGACATGCGGACCGCCGCCTTCGAAGCCGCGCGCCCAGAGCCAGCCCTGATCGGAAAGCAGCATTGCCACGCGGCCTTCGCGCGCGCGGTTGAGCACGAGGAGCGGTGCATCGTCCGCCCCGACCATCACCGTTTCGCCGAGCGGGCGTTCGACGCTGATCGAGTGGAACCAGCGGCCCCAATGCGGCGGCTCCTGATCGGCGCCATCGAGGCCGCGGGTAACAGGATGCTTCTTGCCTTCTTCGGAAAGCCGCGGATAGAAGGCCTTCTCGGCGACGACGCCGGTCGGCATTGCCGGCAGGATGGTCGACAGCGGAGTGAGCGCGATCGAATCCTCGCCGGCGTGCTCCGGCCCGGCAGCGATCAGCAGCGCGCCGCCGCGTTCCACATACTGGGCGATGTAGTCGTAGTAGAGGATCGGCAGCACGCCGCGGTGCTGGTAGCGATCGAAAATGATCAGGTCGAAGTCGTTGATCTTGTCGACGAACAGTTCGCGTGTCGGAAAGGCGATCAGCGACAATTCGTTGATGGGGGTGCCATCCTGCTTTTCCGGCGGCCTGAGGATGGTGAAATGCACCAGATCGACCGAGGCGTCGGATTTCAGCAGGTTGCGCCATGCGCGCTCGCCGGCATGGGGCTCGCCGGAGACCAGCAGAACACGCAGGTTCTGGCGGATACCCTCGATCAGGTGCACGGCGCGATTGTTGGCGGCGGTGACTTCGCCGGGCAGCTCGGCTACGGAAAATTCCATGACGTTGTTGCCGCCACGCGGTGCACGGAAGCCGAGCGGAGTTTCCTCGCGCGGTGTCGCCTGTACCCGGGAAATTTCCTCGCCGTTCATCCGCACCGTCACCTCGGCCGTGGTGCCGGGGCTCTTGCCGTCATCCTGAACCCGGAAGACCAGGGTCTGTTCCTCGCCGACGATGCCGAAGCGGGGCGCACGCACCACCTCGATGCGGCGGTCGAATTCGTCCGGCTTGCCGGTAATCAGGCCGTGTACCGGCGCGTCGAAACCGAGTGCCTGACGGCTGGCCGGAATATCGTGGACCTGGCCGTCGGTCAAAAGTACCGCGGCGCCGATGCGTGCCGGGGGCACGTCGGCGATTGCCGAGGCAAGCGCGGCAAACAACTGGGTCGTGGGCGTATCGGACGCTTCCGCATCCTTCGCCTCGACGATGCGGGGCTCGATACGCGGGAAGCGGGAAAGCCGTTCCTGCAAGCCGGCCAGCGCCTCGTCGGTCATCTTCTGCCGTTCCGGCGTCTGCTGGCTCTGGCTGCGGTCAACGATGACCGGAACGACCGTCGTCAGTTGCTCGCGGTCTTCCTGCAGCAGCAGCGGATTGGCGAGCGCGGCAAGCAGTGCGGCGGCGCCGAGCCCGCGCAGCAAGGTGCCTCGCACGTGCCGCCACAGGCCGACAAGGGCAACCAGCACGACGACGATCGCGAAAGCGATGAGCACTGGCCAGGGAAGGAAGGGGGCGAAAGCGATGGTCATGTCATTGCCCCAGGCGTTCGAGCAGGGCCGGTACATGCACCTGGTCGGCCTTGTAGTTGCCGGTCAGCATGTACATCATGATGTTGACGCCGGTGCGGAAGGCGAAATCGCGCTGCATTTCGTCCGCCGGCACGGTCGGCAGCAGCGGCATGCCCTGCTGGTCGATCGCCCAGGCGCCGGCGAAATCGTTGCCGGTGATCATGATCGGTGTCACGCCATCGGCGGAGGCGGACTTGTTGCCGTTGCGGGTGTCCTGACGGGCCTCGATCCACAAGGGACCGCCGGCATAACGGCCGGGAAATTCCGACAGCAGATAGAATGACTTGGTCAGCACGTGGTCGCCGGGAACCGGTTCCAGCGGCGGGATGTCGAGGTTCGCCAGGATTTGTCGCAGGCGTTCGCCATTGGCGGTCACGGCGCCGCTGTCGCCGACGGCGTTGAACTGGTCGCGGGTGTCGAACAGCACCGTGCCGCCGGCGCGCATGTAGCCGTCGATGCGGCTGATCGCAGCGTTGGAGGGCATCGGCGCGGAAGCCGAAATTGGCCAGTAGATGATCGGGAAGAAGGCCAGTTCGTCCTTGGTGATGTCGACACCAACCGGGGCGCCTGGCTCCAGCGTGGTCCGGTAGGTGATGAACTCGGTCAAGCCGGCAAGGCCGCGCTCCGAGACGTCGTCGACCTCTTTTTCACCGGTGATCACATAGGCGAGGTGGGTCGTGTCCAGGCGTTCGAAAATCACGCTGTCATCGGGCTTGCTGTCGTCGGCCTGCGCGTCGCTATGCGGCATGGCGCCAAGGCCGGCAACGGCGATTGCGAGCGCCACGGTGCGGGTGGCGCCCGAGCGCGAGAACGACAGGGCGCCGTTCATGAACAGCACGAGAATGCTGTCGATCACCAGCAACAGGAAGGCAAGCGTGAAGAGTGCCGGTTTGGCCGACCAGGCCTCGCCGCCGATCAGGTTTTCCTGCACCACGGCCATGCCTGCCGATGCGGGATCGAGCGGCTCGAGTTGCGCTCCGGGCTGGAAGAGGTTGAGGGCGGTGAAGCCGTCCTCGCTGCCGTAGAGGCCGGGGGGATTGTCGAAGCTCGCGGGTTTGGCGCCCTTGGCGATATCGAGCGGCCGGGCGGTGCCGGTCTCAGCGGTCAGCACGCCCTTGGCCGTCAACAGGCGGTAAGGTGGCAATGCTTCCGCCGCAGCCTGGCCCGCACTCTCGGACGTTGCGCCGCCCGCGCGAGACAGTTGCACGATCCGCCGCAGCATCTCGACGAAATGCCCGGAGATCGGCAGATCCGACCAGGTGGCTTCGGCGGTCACATGGAAGAGCACGACGCGGCCGGCGTTCATTTCCTTGACGGTGACCAGCGGGGTGCCGTCGGCAAGGCTTGCCCAGGTGCGCTCGGCAAGGTCCGGTGTCGGCTCGGCCAGGACCTGCCGCTTGACGCGGATCTCGTCCGGTCTTGCCATGCCGGCAAAGGGACCGGTCGCCGGGAACTCGGCGAGCGATTGTGGCTCTGCCCAGGAGAGGGCGCCACCGAGCGCGCGTTCGCCCTGGCGCAGGATGACAGGCACGAGCGGATCCTCGGCGGGGGCTGCTGCCAGGCGCGGCCCGGCGAAGCGGATCAGCGTGCCGCCATTGGCGATCCAGCGCTGCAGCGGGCCATAGGTCTCCGCCGGCAACCGGCCGATATCGGCCATGATGATGACCGAGGGATTGCCGGCCAAAAGTTCCGGGATGGCGACCGAAAGGTCGGCGACGCCAGGCTCGATCAGGTCGGCATAGGGCTGCAGCGCCCTGTTGATGTAGTAGAGCGGCGACAGCAGCGGCTGGAAGGCGTCGGCGGCTTCTCCCGAAAGCAGTGCCACGCGGCGGCGCTTGAAGCCGTTGTCTAGCAGGTAGGTCGCCCCGGCGCTCGCCTGTCCGTCGATGGCCAGGCGGGCGAAGTCGTTGCGCATCTCGAAGGGGGCGGCGATCGTGCCGGTCGCGGTGGTCTCGCCGGCGCCGAAGCTGGCGCTGCCGACGGCGATGGCGCGGCCCTTGTTGTCCTCGGCGCTCAGCACGTAGCGGGCCGGGCCGCCGGACGACAAGCGGCTGACCGTGACGGCCATGGTGTCGGCGGTGTTATTGGCCCCGGTCATGGCAATGGCGGATTGACCATTGCCCTCGATCAGGCGCAGTTCCGAGGGGTTGAGCGCGGCAAGTGCCGCGAGCACGTCATCCGTTTCGCCCGCCTTCATGCCATCGGAGATGAAGGCGACGGTGCCCGGCCGGGTGCCGGCGAGAGCGGCACGGACTGCCTCGACGGCGCGGGCACGATCCGGATGGAGCGGCCGCGGCGCGGCTGCCGCCAGCTTGTCACGCGCAGCCATTGCGGTGCCGGGAACCGCATCGTTGCTCTGCTCGGCGGTAAAGGCGATCGCAACAGGCGTGCCGGAAGCCTCGGCGTCATCAATGAGGGCATTGGCGGTCAGGACCCGGCGTTCCCAGTCGGCGCTCGTCGACCAGCTGTTGTCGACGACGACGACCATGGGGCCGTCCGCGTTCAGCGTATTGGCGCGCGGATTGAACACCGGATCGGCGATCGCGAGGATGACGGCAGCCGCCATCAGCATGCGCAGCAGCGTCAGCCACCACGGGCTCTGCGCCGGCGTTTCCTCGCGCTTCAGCACCGATGCCAGGATTTTCAGCGGCGGGAAGATTTCCGCGCGCGGTCGCGGTGGGGTCAGCCGCAGCAGCCACCAGATCACCGGCAGGGCCAGCAGGGCGAACAGGATCGCGGGGCTTGCAAAGGCGAAGGGCAGCGCGCTCACCGGATGCCCTCCGATGCGGTCCTGGCCGGCATGCCCGAAAGATACATGTGCATGGCAACCAGAGCTTCGGAGGCGAGGTGATCGGTGCGATGGCTGACGAAATTCCAGCCGAGATGGCGCAGCGACTGGCCAAGGCGCTCGCGCCGGGCGCGGTAGGCGCGCTGGTAGTCTTCCTGGATGCTTTCGGCGCGGCCGGAAACGAGCTTTTCCCCGGTCTCCGGATCGGAGAATTCGGTGCGGCCGGCATAGGGGAAGATCTCTTCGGCGGGATCGTAGACTTCGACCACATGGCCGCTCAGGCCGCGGCGCGCCAGCGGCGCCAGCAGGTCGACAACCTTGTCGGCCTCATCGAGGAAGTCGCCAATCAGCACGATATCGCTGAAACTGCGGATCATTCCGGTTTCCGGCAGCCCGCCGGTCAGCGGCGCGTGCATCAGGGCTGCCGCCAGGCGCTCGGCGGCATTGCGTGTTGTGACCGGGTCCATCACCCCGGGACAGCCGATCCGCTCGCCGGAACGGGCGAGGATTTCCGCCAGCGCCAGCATCAGTACCAGCGCGCGACTCTCCTTCGAAACCGACGCATAGCTCGACTTGAACATCATCGACGGTGACATGTCGGCCCAGAGCCAGACAGTGTGGGCTGCTTCCCATTCCTTGTCGCGGACATAGGTATGGTCGTCGCGGGCCGAGCGGCGCCAGTCGATGCGCGACAGGCTTTCGCCCTCGGTATAGGGCCGGAACTGCCAGAAATTCTCGCCGATGCCGCGCTTGCGGCGGCCATGCCAGCCGGCGATCACGGTGTTGGCGATGCGCTTGGCCTCGACCAGGCAATCGGGCACGAGGGCGGCCCGCTGGCGCGCACGCGAAAGAGCCTCGCTTCCTGACGTCGGGCGGACGATCTGGCCGATGGATGCCAAGCGGGGTCTCCTTATCCCTTGGCCTGCTTGACCAGACCGGCGATGACATCGCGCACCGTCATGCCTTCGGCGCGGGCGGCAAAGGTCAGCGCCATGCGGTGCTGCAGCACCGGTTCGGCGAGCGCGTGGATGTCGTCGAGCGACGGGGCAAGACGGCCCTGGTAGAGGGCGCGGGCACGGGCGCACAGCATCATCGCCTGTCCGGCGCGCGGGCCTGGCCCCCATGCGACATGCTTGTGGGTGGATTCATTGCCGTTGCCGGGGCGGGCCGAGCGCACGAGCGCAAGGATGGCGTCGACCACTGTCTCGCTGATCGGCATCTGCCGGATGAGCTTCTGGATGGCGATCAGGCGAGCGGCGTCGATGACGCTTTCCGGCGTCTCCTCGACGAGCCCGGTGGTGTTGAGCAGGATCTTGCGCTCGGCGGCGATGTCGGGATAGCCGACGTCGACCTGCAGCAGGAAGCGGTCGAGCTGGGCTTCCGGCAGCGGATAGGTGCCTTCCTGCTCCAGCGGGTTCTGGGTGGCGAGCACGTGGAAGGGCGAGGGCAGGTCGTAGCGCTCGCCGGCAATGGTGATGTGATACTCCTGCATCGACTGCAGCAGCGCCGACTGGGTGCGCGGCGAGGCGCGGTTGATTTCGTCGGCCATCAACAACTGGGCGAAGATCGGTCCCTTGACGAAGCGGAAGGAGCGCCGGCCGTTCTCGTCCTGGTCCATCACTTCCGATCCGAGGATGTCGGAAGGCATCAGGTCCGGGGTGAACTGGATGCGGTTGGCATTGAGCCCGAGCACGGTGCCGAGCGTCGTCACCAGCTTTGTCTTGGCAAGCCCGGGGACGCCGACCAGCAGGGCATGGCCGCCGGAGAGAACGGCGAGGAGGGTGTTCTCGACCACGTGCTCCTGTCCGAAGATCACCCTGGCGACCTCCCGGCGGATGACCGCGATATCCGCAAGCGCGCTTTCGGCGGCGGCCACGATCGCCTTTTCGTCAAGGGCGATTTCCTCGGTCTTCATCATGCCCATGCGGCTCTCCATCTGATTTCGGTGCGGCGGCGAATCGTCGGCTTCGCAATTCTCCGCAGGCTCCCAACAACTTATTCCCGTGGCGGCGGCTGACAAGCGCGTTTCAAATGACTATCTCGATAAAGGCACGGATACTACCAGTTAGAACGAAACCGGGACTGAACAATGGCAGCCGATGAAATTAAGGCAACGACGGATGCGGCCGGGCTTGCGGCGCTGATATCGCGCGCCGCGGGCCAGACCGGTGACGCGAACAGGGGGCTGCCGCCTGTCGAACGCTGGAACCCGCCGTTCTGCGGCGACATCGACATGGAAATCAAGCCGGACGGAACCTGGTTCTACATGGGTACGCCGATCGGCCGGGCGCCGCTGGTGCGGCTGTTCTCGACCGTGCTGCGCAAGGACGAGGACGGCAAGACCTACCTTGTCACCCCCGTGGAGAAGGTCGGGATCCGGGTCGCCGATGCGCCATTCCTGGCCGTCGAGATGTTTGCGCAAGAGCGGGAGGGCGGCCAGGTGCTGACCTTCCGAACCAATGTCGGCGATGTCGTCGAGGCCGGTGCCGATCATCCGATCCGTTTCGTCGTCCACGGCGAGAACCGCGAACTGAAACCCTATCTGCTGGTGCGCGGGAGGCTGGAGGCGCTGGTTTCGCGCGCGGTCATGTATGATCTCGTTGCGCTCGGCGAAACCGTCGATATCGACGGCGTGGAGATGTTTGCACTGCGCTCGGGTGGGACAGTCTTCCCGGTCATGCCGGCGGCCGAACTGGATCGTCTCGCGCAATGAACCGGTCGTCCCTCTTTTCCGCCGACGAATTGCGCCGGCGCGCCTATCGCCAGTTCGGCAGCGATGTCCGCTGGAAGGAACATGGCGACCATGTGCTCAATCCGCACGCCTCGCACGAGATCGAGGGGCGCAAGCTGCGCGACGCCGCCGTGCTCGTGCCTGTCATCAACGATGGCGACGGGGCCAAGGTGATCTTCACCCTGAGGACCGCAACCTTGCGCAGCCATTCCGGCCAGATCGCCTTTCCCGGTGGCGCGATCGATCCCGAGGACCGCTCGGCGGAACAGGCGGCGCTTCGCGAGACCGAAGAGGAAATCGGCCTGTCGCGCTCCTTCGTGGAAACGGTTGGGCGGCTGCCGGACTACATTTCCTTCACCGGCTTTCGCATCACGCCGGTCATCGGGGTGGTGACGCGCGGCTATCATCTGGATCTCAATCCGGTCGAGGTTGACGAAGTTTTCGAGGTGCCGTTGGCGTTCCTGATGGACCCGCACAATCACCATCGCGAAAGCATGGTCCGGCAGGGTATCGAGCGCCATTTCTATCAGATGCCCTATGACGGGCGGAACATCTGGGGGATTACCGCGGGCATCGTCCGCTCCCTCTATGAAAGGCTTTATGCATGACGAGTGTAGCGGGCGAGAACTGGTTTCAGGATCCGGCGCTGAAGCGCATCATGGCACTGCTCAATCGCGATGGCGGCGAGGGCCGCGTCGTCGGTGGGGCGGTGCGCAACAGCCTGATGGGCCTGGCCGTCGGCGACATCGACATTGCCACGACACTCGTGCCCGAGGCGGTCATCGAACGGGCGACGGGCGAGGGCATCAAGGCGGTTCCGACCGGCATCGCGCATGGCACCGTGACGCTTGTCATTGACGGAAAACCGTTCGAAATCACCACGTTGCGGCACGATGTCGCCACCTACGGGCGCAAGGCCGATGTTGCCTTCGGGACCGACTGGCAGGTGGATGCCGAACGCCGCGACCTGACGATCAATGCACTCTACGCCGGCTCCGATGGCGAGGTTATCGACCTCGTCGACGGGCTTGCCGACATCGAGACCCGGACGGTCCGGTTCATCGGCAATGCCGCGGAACGGATTGCCGAGGACTATCTCAGGATCCTGCGGTTCTTCCGCTTCTTCGCCTATTACGGCTCCGGGCGGCCGGATGCCGAGGGGCTGAAGGCGAGCGCCCAGGCGCGATCGAAGCTCAAGACGCTTTCGGCCGAGCGCATCTGGTCGGAGCTGAAGAAGATCCTTTCGGCCCCCGATCCCGGCCGGGCGCTGTTGTGGATGCGGCAGGCGGGTGTCCTGACCGAGATCCTGCCGGAATCGGAAAAATGGGGCATCGACGCCATTCCCGGGCTGATTGCCGCCGAGCGGGCGCTCGGCTGGCCGGTCGATCCGCTGCTGCGGATTGCCGCCATCGTGCCGCCTGATGCCGAACGGCTCGCTGGGCTTGCCGAACGCCTGCGCCTGTCGAACGCGGAAGCCCGACTGCTGACGGACTGGGCGAAGGCGTCGCCGGTCGCTGATGATCTTGCGGATACGGCTTTCGACCGCATGCTCTACCAGCAGGGCGCAACCGGGTATCTCATCCAGCTCAAGCTGGCGGTCGCATCGAACCGTGGCCGTTCCGAGGGCGATCTCGAAGCGATGAAGCGCACCGGCCGGCTGAGCGCTCTGCTCGCGCGAGCCCAGCGCTGGGAAAAGCCGGCATTTCCATTGAGTGGCGCGGACCTGCTTGCTGCCGGCTTCGAACCGGGCCGACGTGTCGGCGAGGCATTGTCCGTTCTCGAACGCCAGTGGCTGGACAGCAATTTCACCCTCGACCGGGCGACGCTTCTCGCCCGGCTCGAACAGGTGAAGGGTGGCTGAAGTCAGGCCGTTTCGTTGGCGTTGACGATCCGCGCCTTGATGTTCTCGATCATGTTTTCGCGGATGACCGTTTCGCCGTGGGTCTCGCGCATATGCTCGACCACGCGGCGAACCACTTCGGCATCGTTGTCGGCCCGGGTATGCCATTGACAGCCGGGCACCAGGGTACCGCATTCAAACATTCGCATGGCTTTTCTCCTGTCTGTGTTTACCCGGTCGAAATGCCCGAAGGGGGCAAAGGTTCCCGCCTTCGGGCATCGGTTCTCGTTCAGGGTCACTCACTTCCATTCACTTCGGGCCCACGCCTCGAAGCAGGCAGAGGACTCCGGCCCGCGCGACACCGCAGTGTCTTGCGCGGCCATGCGCGCCAGCTCGGGATTTGCGGCAAGACGGGATTTTGCCACCGCCAGGAAGTAGGAAACGGGCAGGTCGGCGCCGCTTTCCCGGCGAAGCTGGGCCGCGAGCCGATACAGCACCAAGGTATCGTCGTCGCTGGTCGGGGCCTGATCCGGCCTCTTGCCGCTATCGGCAAGTGTCACCATCGCAATTCTCCTCCGAATTGGTTCAGGTGGCGGTAAAGTACCACGTTTCACAGTCGGGAAAACGGTGAAACTATTCTTGTGCGACGAATGGCGACAGCCGGCCCCTCAGGGCCAGCGCACCACGGGTGGCAGCGAGGACAGGATCGACTCGACGTTGCCGCCGGTCTTCAGGCCGAAGATCGTGCCACGGTCGTAGAGCAGGTTGAACTCCACGTAGCGGCCGCGGCGCACGAGTTGTTCGTCACGATCGGCCTCGGTCCACGGCGTGTTGAAGTTGCTGCGCACGATCTTGGGATAGACGAGGGCGAAGGCGCGGCCGACATCCTGGGTGAAGGCGAAATCCGCCTCCCAGCCGCCGAGTTCGGCATCGGAATGCAGCCAGTCGTAGAAGATGCCGCCGACGCCGCGTGGTTCGTTGCGGTGCTTCAGGAAAAAGTACTCGTCGCACCAGTTCTTGTAGCGCGGATAGTCCGCAACCTTGTGGCGGTTGCAGGTAATCTCCATCGCCCGGTGGAAGAGGGCGGTGTCGGGGTCGGTCTGGGTGCGCCGGCGATCGAGAACCGGCGTCAGGTCCGCGCCGCCGCCGAACCAGTGGCTGGTGGTCACGACCATGCGGGTGTTCATGTGCACGGCCGGCACGTTGGGATTGACCGGATGCGCGATCAGCGAGATGCCGGACGCCCAGAAGCGCGGATCTTCGGCGGCTCCGGGGATCTGGCCGCGGAACTCCGGCGAAAACTCGCCATAGACCGTCGAGGTGTGGACGCCGACCTTCTCGAAGACGCGGCCTTCCATCATCGACATGCGTCCGCCGCCGCCCTGGCCACCGTCGCGCTGCCAGTCCTTGGCGACGAAACGACCGGGTTCCTCGCCGGACAGCGGCCCGGTCAGGTCGCGCTCGACCGCTTCGAAGGCTGCGCAGATCTGGTCGCGCAGCGTCTCGAACCAGGCTCTGGCCCGCGCCTTCTTGTCTTCGATGTCCTCGGGCAGCCCCTGCGGCAGTTGCGGTCTTTCCATCAATTCTCTCCGGATCGGCAGGCGAATCCCCCGGTGCCGACGCGTGTTAACATTTGTGACACGCTTAACAGCAAGACCCAAGTGCTGCCAGATAGGGCGCAGAAAGTTAACGGGAAATTGGACTCGCAAAACCCCGGGAGCGGTATTATTCTGTAACAAGAGGTGAATTGTATGGCCAAGATCCCCGGACCGCCGCCGCTTGACGGCCTCAGAAAAAGGATCGCACGCCACCGGGAACAGAACCCCGGCGGGCGCAGCGGCAGCAATTTCGTCCGTGAAACCTTTTGCATGACCCGCACGGAAGCACGCGCCAAGGCGCGGGAATGGTTCGACGCCTTCCCCAAGGCAGCCTACTGGACCGAGGTCGAAAGCTGGCGGCAGCTCGAAGGCGACCGGATCGAGTTCACCATGCGGCGGCTACCTTCGGCCGACTGAGCCCGCGCATGACGCGGGCTTTTTGCGGGGCCTTTTACCGCATTGACGCCACTACCGCCATTTCAGTGGGGCTTTGGCTCAAGCGTCTTCTTGGTACGGCGTGAAGCGACGGCAGGCGGCTGGATGGCGGCCTGCTTTGACGGGCTGCGCTTGCGCTTCGGCGTGGCCTTCGCCTTTGCCGCCGGTTCCTGCGGTGCGGGCTGCGCGGGCACGACTGCTACGGCCTTAGGAGGCTCGGGGGCTTCTGCCTCTACCGAACGCCGGGGAGGTTCCGGTGCCGCTTCGGCGAGGATCTCGCGAAGGATCGAGGTCACGGGCAGGTGACCCGGCAGCTCCGTATTGGTGTGATGCCCGGCTCCGGGGATACGCCTGTCCGCCGGGATCTCGGCGCGCGAGTTCATCTCGCCGAACCAGTCCAGTTCGCCCATGACGTCGATCACGTCGCGAAGCGGCCTCGGCAGGGCGATGCGGGCGCCGAAGATCACGACCTGCAATTGCCGGGCGAGGGAGGCGAGCCGGACGGGATCGTTTTCCGCCATGGCATCGAACGCTTCAGCGACCAGCAGGCTGCCGCGCGAATGGCCGACGACCAGGTCGAAGGTCAGGCGCGGATCGCTTAGCAGCGCCAGGATGGTGCGGGTGTCGCGGCTCATCGAACCGTCTGCATCGGCAGACGGGGTCCGCGGTGCGCCGAAATCCGGCTGTCCGGAAAGTTCGTCAAGCAATTCAAGCGGGTGGCGCAGGCTGTTCAGCCAGCCGAAAAGGAAGGGGCCGCCCATGACTTCGGTCATTGCATCGGCAACACCATAGCCGGACACGACGACGGCGACAGGCTTTTTCACGGCATCGGCGACGTTGCGGGCAAAAGCCGCTGCACCAAGAGCGGAGCCGCCGATGCCGGCCACGGCCAGCACGTGCACGTCGCGGCCGCCCCGGGCGAGATATTCGTCCATGGCGTCGCAAAGGATGAGCGGCCCGGCGCCGGTGGGCGGCACGATCATGATCGCGCCTTCGGCCGCAAGCGAATCACTGATGTAGAAGGCTTCATCGGCGCTGATGCTGCGGATATCGTAGAAGAAGGCGTCGATGCTGGTGTTGCGCTGTCTCAGACCTTCGAGCGCGATGTTGCGGAACGGGGACTTCTGCAGTCGCTCGGGCAGGCTGAGGCTGCGGGCAAACTGCGTCAGGTTCAGCGTGAAGGCTGTCTCGAACATCGGCATCTCCCTCTTTATCGCAATGCAGCATGCCACGGATCGCCCGTGATGCAAGCGAGGATCACGCCGCCTGGGCGCCTGCGCCCCGGGGAGAGGCAATTTGGCGCAGTCAGGCTGCGGTGGTCTGGCGGATGGCCTCGCCCGTGATCATCGCTACCGACATGGCGACGTTGAGCGATCGCTGGCCCTCGACCATGGGGATGATGACGCGTCCGTCGGCGCGCTCATGCACGAGATCGGGAACCCCGGCGCTCTCGCGGCCGAACAGCAGGATGTCGTCGTTGCGGAAATGGAACCGGGTGTAGGGCTCTGCCGCCTTGGTCGAGGCCAGCACCAGCCGGCGGCCGGTCGAGGCCCGCCATTCCTCGAAGCGCTCCCAGTTGACGTGCCGGGTCAGCGCTGCGGCGGCGATATAGTCCATTCCGGCGCGCTTCAGGTTGCGATCGGAAATGTCGAAGCCCGCAGGCTCGATGATGTCGACCCCCAGGCCGAGGCAGGCCGCCAGGCGCAGGATGGTCCCGGTATTGCCGGGGATGTCGGGCTGGTAAAGGGCAATCCTGAGATCGGTCATGGCGGGATCCTGTCATGTCTGGTCGCAGCCCTTATCATGACGCGGGGCAGACTGGCCAGCGCGCCCCTTGTTTCCCGCAGGGAGGCTTCTTAATTTGCTGCTGCCGGCGGCTTCCGCGGGACAACCGCGACAGGATCGCAATGCGAATGTGATCGGCGGGGGCTGGAAAAATCTCCCGGATCAGGCTATGAATGCGCGTCTTTAACGCGAACCGAGGGAGGCAGACATGATTGTTCGATTGCTTGACTGCCTCCGGGCTAAGCCTCCGGCACTGCCGGCCTGACGTTTCGCGCCTTTCGTTTTTATTCGCACGCGCGAACCGTCCGCTTGTCCCGGACGAATAACACTCGCGTTTCTCGCTATTCCGTTTCGTCCGTTTCCAGGTTGCATCGCGCAATATCGGCTTTCGCGCGACATTTGAATGCCAAGGAGAATTTTGCATGTTTGGCTGGTTTGAACAGCGACTGAATCCATTTCCGGCAGAAGAGCCGACCCTGCCGCCGAAGGGGCTGGTGGCGTTCTGCTGGCACTACACCAAGGCCGCATGGCCGTGGCTGCTGGTGCTCGGCACCTGCTCGATGCTGATCGCGGTCGGCGAGGTCATCCTCTACCAGTTCCTCGGCAATATCGTCGACTGGCTGTCGACGGCCGACCGGGCGACCTTCCTCGAGCAGGAAGGCGGACGGCTGATGTGGATGGCGGCGCTTCTGCTCATCGGCCTGCCGCTGGCGGGCGCCGTGCACACCCTGACGATGCACCAGGTGCTTGCAGGCAACTTCCCGATGATCGCGCGCTGGCAGATGCACCGCTTCCTGCTGCGGCACTCGATGACCTTTTTTGCCAACGAGTTCGCAGGCCGCGTCTCGACGAAAGTCATGCAGACCTCGCTTGCGGTCCGCGAGGCGGTGCTGAAGATCATCGACGTCTTCGTCTATGCGGTGAGCTTCTTCGTCTCGATGCTGGCACTCGTCTTCGCGGTCGACTGGCGTCTGGTCATACCGCTGCTCGCCTGGCTGCTCATCTACTGCCTGATCCTGTGGTATTTCGTTCCGAAGCTCAGGAAGCTGTCGAGCGAACAGGCGGACGCGCGCTCGATGATGACCGGCCGCGTGGTCGACAGCTACACCAACATCGGGACGGTGAAACTGTTCTCGCATGCCGGCCGCGAGGAAAACTATGCCCGCAGAGGCATGGATGCCTTCCTCGACACGGTTCACCGGCAGATGCGGCAGATCTCCCTGCTCAATATCGTCGTCGACATCAACAACGCCCTTGCGCTGTTCGCGATTTCGGCGGCGAGCATCGCCTTCTGGCTGAGCGGCAGCATTTCGGTCGGAGCGATCGCCATCGCCATCGGTCTGGCGATGCGCATCAACGGCATGTCGCAGTGGATCATGTGGGAAGTCTCGGCGCTCTTTGAGAGCATCGGCACGGTCTATGACGGCATGGCGATGATGACCAAGCCGCACGACATCACCGATGCGCCGGCGGCACCGGCGCTGAAAGGTGTCCGCGGGGCGATCGACTACGACCATGTCCGCTTCAACTACGGCAAGGACAAGGGCGTGATCGACGATCTGACTCTCCACATCCGCGCCGGCGAGAAGGTTGGCCTGGTCGGGCGCTCGGGTGCCGGCAAGACGACGCTGATGAACCTGCTGCTGCGTTTCTACGATCTCGAGGACGGGCGCATCACCATCGACGGTCAGGACATCAGCACGGTGACGCAGGACAGCCTGCGCTCGCTGATCGGGGTGGTGACCCAGGATACCGCGCTGCTGCACCGTTCGATCCGCGACAACATCGCCTATGGCCGGCCCAATGCCACCGATGCCGAGATCATCGAGGCGGCCAAGCGGGCGAACGCCTGGGAGTTCATCGAGGGGCTTGTCGACATGCAGGGTCGCAGCGGTCTCGATGCCCAGGTCGGCGAACGCGGCGTCAAGCTCTCCGGTGGCCAGCGGCAGCGCATCGCCATCGCCCGCGTGTTCCTCAAGGATGCGCCGATCCTCATCCTCGACGAGGCGACCTCGGCGCTCGACTCCGAAGTCGAAGCCGCCATCCAGGAGAACCTCTTCGCGCTGATGGAGAACAAGACGGTGATCGCGATTGCCCACCGCCTGTCGACGCTGACGGAGATGGACCGGCTGGTGGTGCTCGACAAGGGCAAGATCGTCGAGATGGGCACGCACCAGCAGCTGGTGGCCGCTGGCGGCATCTATGCCGACCTCTGGAGCCGCCAATCTGGTGGCTTCATCGCCGACAACGCCGAAGCGGCGGCAGAGTGACAGGAAGGGCGGTCCCGCGGGGCCGCCCTTTTTCGTCGGGGCTCGGCCGACGAGGCGCGGCGTTTCCTACTCCGGGGCGGCGACCGAAAACTCGGCCATCAGGCCATAGTGGTTCGAACCCATCGGGTCGTCGATGCGGCTGACGGAACGCAGCTGTACCGGTTCCCTGGCATAGACATGATCGATGGCGGCGCCGAACGGTCCGGCGGAGATCGGCCAGGTCGCGGGTTCGGGAAAGGCCGTATGCATGCCGCTTTGCCCGAGAAACCGCTGCATGTCGGGTGCTATTGTCGTCGCGTTGAAGTCGCCGGCGAGTACTACCGGCTCGGGGATCTGGGCGATGATGCTGGCGAGGTCGCGCATTTCGAACTGATGATGGGCGTCGAAATAGGGCTTGCTGAGATGGGTTCCGACAATGCGTACCGGCGTGTTGTCGAGTTCGACCGTCGCCATCAGGACCGGCTCGGCGCCACCCTGGCCGACGGTGCGCTTTTCGGTCGCCAGGAACGGCCTTTTCGACAGCAGCAGGACGCCGCAGTAATCCTCTTCGTCGCACGCCAGTTGATAGGGGTAGGTCCTGGCGAGCATCTCGCGATACGGGATCAGCGGATTGGATTCGACGGTGACGATGAAGTCGGCGCCGGACAATGCCAGCATCTCGGCGATGCGCTCACCATTGCCGATGTTGATGTTGAGCAGGTTGAAGGAAATCAGCCGAAAGCCGGGTTCGCGGGCGAATGCGCTGCCGGGCCCGGCAACCGCATATTTCTGGGCCATGAAGAGCGCGTGTCCGGTGACGGCGATGCTGGCGACCAGCAGCGCCCACACGAGGAGGTTGCGCGAGAGCAGAAGGCAGAAGAGCGACGCGACGATGCAGACGATGCCGAGGTGCAGCTGCAGGTTTTGTGCAGTTGCGAATATCCAGGTCTCGCGAAAGTACCGTGAAGCAAGAACGAACAGGGTGATCAGGATGAACGCGGCGGTCACGTGCAAGACGGCAGCCTTCGCTAGCGCAAATTGTTCCTGCAAGTCGTCCCCCCGGCGCGTCGATGTTCCATCCCTAGCATGCGGCCGGAAGGGCTGCAAACCAGCCTCCGGTCGTCTTTAAGGTTAGGCTTATGATCAGGGGAAGGTCTGTTTGCGCGAAATCTGGCGTTTGCCAGTTTATTTGTGCGGCGCAACTTGGACCCTTGTGACACGCATGTGATTAGCTGCAACACTCGCCGCAGTTTTCCCGCGACATGTTGCCCACATCCCCTTGTAAGGCTGGACATATTTCCCGATCAAGCATAGAACGCGCCCGAATGCTGGGGAATCTATGGCAAAATTGTGCCCATGGTCGTTTCCCGGTTTGGGGGGCAATGCGGTTATTCGCAGAACTTTTGCGCAAGAGGATGGTTTAGCTGTGAGTGAACACGAGACGAAAAGCGAGGCCTTGGGCGAGCCCACTCGCCGTGATTTCCTTTACATTACGACGGGTATGGCCGGTGCAGTCGGTGCTGCGGCAGTAGCCTGGCCGTTCATCGACCAGATGCGCCCGGACGCATCGACGCTCGCGCTGGCCTCCATCGAGGTCGACGTCGCCAGCATCGAGCCGGGCATGTCGGTAACGGCGAAGTGGCGCGGCAAGCCGGTCTTCATCCGCAACCGCACGGCGAAGGAAGTCGAGGAAGCCAACGCCGTTCCGCTGAACGAGCTGAAGGATCCGCTTGCGCGCAATGCCAACCTCCCGGCCGATGCTCCGGCGAACGATCTCGATCGCTCTGCCGGCAAAGACAAGGAAAACTGGATCGTAATGATCGGTTCCTGCACCCATCTCGGCTGCGTGCCGCTGGGTCAGGCCGGTGAATTCGGTGGATGGTTCTGTCCCTGCCACGGCTCGCACTACGATACAGCCGGCCGCATCCGCAAGGGACCTGCCCCGGAGAACCTGCCGGTTCCGACCTTTTCGTTCATTTCCGATACAGTGATCAAGATCGGTTGAGGGGAGACTGATTTATGAGTGGTCAATCAAGTTACCAGCCGTCGACCGGGCTAGAAAAATGGATAGACTCGCGGCTCCCGCTGCCGCGTCTGGTGTATGACAGCTTCGTCGCCTATCCGGTACCGCGCAACCTGAACTATGCCTACACCTTCGGCGCCATGCTGTCGGTGATGCTGATCGTGCAGATCCTGACCGGTGTCGTTCTGGCGATGCACTATGCCGCCGACACCTCCGTCGCGTTCAACTCGGTCGAGAAGATCATGCGCGACGTCAACTACGGCTGGCTGCTGCGCTACATGCACGCCAACGGCGCGTCCTTCTTCTTCATCGCAGTCTACCTGCACATTGCCCGCGGTCTCTACTACGGCTCGTACAAGGCACCGCGCGAAATCCTCTGGATTCTCGGCGTCGTCATCTACCTCCTGATGATGGCCACCGGCTTCATGGGCTACGTTCTGCCCTGGGGTCAGATGTCCTTCTGGGGCGCAACCGTCATCACCGGCTTCTTCACCGCCTTCCCGTGGGTCGGCGAGTGGATCCAGCAGTTCCTGCTCGGCGGCTTCGCGGTCGAGAACCCGACGCTGAACCGCTTCTTCGCGCTGCACTACCTGCTGCCGTTCATGATCCTCGGCGTCGTCATCCTGCACGTCTGGGCCCTGCATGTCACTGGTCAGACCAACCCGACCGGCGTCGAAGTCAAGTCGAAGACCGATACCGTGCCGTTCACCCCGTACGCGACCCTCAAGGATGCGTTCGGCGTCTCGGTATTCCTGATCGTCTACGCCTACTTCATCTTCTACCTGCCGAACTACCTCGGCCATCCGGACAACTACATCCCGGCTGACGCGCTGAAGACCCCGGCTCACATCGTTCCGGAATGGTACTACCTGCCGTTCTACGCGATGCTGCGTGCGATCACCTTCAACATCGGCCCGATCGACTCCAAGCTCGGCGGCGTCCTGGTCATGTTCGGCGCGATCATCGTGCTGTTCTTCCTGCCGTGGCTCGACACCTCCAAGGTTCGTTCGGCTGCCTACCGTCCGTGGTACAAGCTGTTCTTCTGGCTGTTCGTGGCCAACGCCATCCTGCTCGGCTGGCTCGGTTCGCGCCCGGCGGAAGGCGTCTACGTCGTCATGTCGCAGCTCGGTACGCTCTACTACTTCGGCTTCTTCCTCGTCATCATGCCGATCCTCGGCCTGGTCGAGACCCCGAGGCGCCTGCCGAATTCCATCACCGAAGCGGTTCTGGAAAAGAGCGGCAAAAAAGCGGAAACCGTAACGGTTTAACGGCAAGCGGCCAAAGGGATTTGAAACAATGAAAAAGCTTGTCACAAGTATTCTGTCGCTTGCATTCGTCGCTGGCCTCGGCATCGGCTCCGCCTTTGCCGCGGAAGAGGGCACGCCGCACTATCCGATCCACAAGCCGAAGAACGTCGACTGGTCGTTCGCCGGCCCGTTCGGAAAGTACGACAAGGGACAGCTGCAGCGCGGCCTGAAGGTCTACACCGAAGTCTGCGCCGCCTGTCACTCGATGGACCTCGTCGCCTTCCGCACGCTCCAGGACCTCGGCTACTCCGATGCCCAGGTGAAGGCGTTCGCGGCGAACTACGAAGTCCAGGACGGCCCGAACGCCGAAGGGGAAATGTATACCCGCAAGGCTATCCCCTCCGACCACTTCCCGTCGCCGTTCCCGAACCATGAAGCAGCGGCCTTCGCCAACAACGGCGCGGCACCGCCGGACTTCTCGCTGATCGCCAAGGCGCGCGGTATCGAACGCGGGTTCCCGACCTTCATTTTCGATATCTTCACCCAGTATCAGCAGGGCGGCCCGGATTACATCTACTCGCTGCTGACCGGTTACCAGGAGCCGCCGGAAGGCGTCGAGGTTGCCGAAGGCACCCACTACAACCCGTACTTCGCGAGCGCCGCGTCTCTTGCCATGGCGCCGCCGCTCTCCGACGGCCAGGTCACCTACGACGACGGCGCGCCCGAGACCCTCGACCAGTATTCCAAGGACGTCTCGGCATTCCTGATGTGGGCCGCCGAGCCGCACCTGGAAGACCGCAAGCGCACCGGCTTCATGGTCATGGTGTTCCTGGCGATCTTCACCATCCTGGTGTATCTCACCAAGAAGTCGGTATACGCCAACAAGGAACACTGAGCGGTTCCCTGGGAAATGAAAAAAGGCGGTCTCGGACCGCCTTTTTTGTTGGTCTCGACGATGCCTGTTGGTAGGTTCGTGGACGCGTCCGTACCGACGGACCCCAAAACGATTACGGATAACACATGACACCCCATTTTTCGGATCTCGCCGATTCCATCCGCTCCATCCCGGACTATCCGAGGCCGGGCATCATCTTTCGCGATATCACGACGCTGCTCGGCAATGCCCGTGCTTTCCGTCGCGCCGTTGACGAACTGGTGAACCCCTACGCCGGAATGAAGATCGATAAGATCGCGGGCATGGAGGCGCGCGGCTTCATCCTGGGCGGTGCGGTCGCCCACCAGCTGTCCGCCGGCTTCGTGCCGATCCGCAAGAAGGGCAAGCTCCCCTACGAGACTGTCCGCATCGCCTACAGCCTCGAATACGGCCTCGACGAAATGGAGATGCACAAGGACGCGGTACAGCCAGGCGAGAAGGTCATTCTCGTCGACGACCTGATCGCGACCGGGGGCACCGCTGTCGGCGCCGTGCAGCTGCTGCGCCAGATCGGCGCCGACGTGGTTTCGGCCTGCTTCGTCATCGACCTGCCGGATCTCGGCGGTCGCAAGAAGCTGGAAGCGCTCGGCGTCGAGGTTCGCACCCTCGTCGAGTTTTCAGGACACTGACATCTCCGTCGGTACGGCAAACGAAAAACGCCCGCGTCCATCAGGAGGCGGGCGTTTTCAATTGGAACTGCAGCGACCGGTTTCAGATGTATTCGAGGACCGTGCTTTCGAAGCGGATCACCCATTCGCCGTTCTGGTTTCGGCCTTCGGACAGCATGGAATTGACCTGCAATCCGGGACGGCTGGCAAGCGGCCGGGCTCCGGTCGGGGTCACGAAGTAGGTGATGCTGTCGCCTGCAAAGACCGGCTTCAGCCAGGCGAGATTGTGAAAGCCGGGGGAGGGACCGAGCCGCGGCGGCGTCTGGCCGCTCGCCGCCAGCTTGCGGCACTCGGTGTTCCAGAACGCGAGGAACGTCGCCATCCAGTTGGCGCTTGTATGCCAGCCAGAGGCGCACAGGCCGCCGAACAGGCTCTCTTTCGCCAGTTCCGCGTCCATGTGGAAGGGTTGCGGATCGAAGCGCTCGGCGAACCGGATGATGTCTCCGGCGGTGAAGAGCTTGGTTCCGAGTTCGATGCGCTCGCCGAGCGGGAAATGATCGACCATCGCCATCATCAGCTCTCCTTGTAACCGGCAATACGGAACATGATCGGGTTCTCGGCCAGACAGACCAGCTCTTCGCGCTGGTTGAAGAGTTCGTGACGGAATCGCACGACGCCGATGCCCGGGCGCGACCGCAACGGGCGGGTCTCGATGACGGTCGAGCGCCCCGTGAGGGTGTCGCCGGCGAGAACCGGCTTTTTCCACTCCATCGTGTCGATGCCCGGAGAACCCTCGGATTGGGAGCCGAGCAGGTAGCTGTCGATCATCATCCGCATCATCATCGCGCAGGTGTGCCAGCCGGAGGCGGCGAGACCGCCGAGGATGCTTGCCCGGCCCGCTTCCTCATCGAGATGCATGGGCTGGGGATCGAACTCGCGCGCGAATGCGATGACTTCTTCAGCGGTAACCTGCTTGGGGCCGAGCGCGAATTCGCGGCCGACGGGAAGGTCTTCGAATGCGAGTTTTCGTTCTGTCACGTGGTGGTCCTTCTGGTCACGCCAACCTGATCTCACGGATCGTCGCTGGAAGTAAACTGCCGCCTCTCGGGGTGGAGGGCGGCAGCTCAATCGGGTCAGTCGATGCGGTTCCGGTTCAGGTGTTGAAGCGGAAGTGGATCACGTCGCCGTCCTGGACGACATATTCCTTGCCTTCGTCACGGCCCTTTCCGGCTTCCTTGGCGCCGACTTCGCCATTGTAGGCGATGTAGTCGTCATAGGAGATCGTAAAGGCGCGGATGAAGCCGCGTTCGAAATCGGTGTGGATGACGCCGGCTGCCTGCGGGGCCTTGGTGCCGCGCACGATCGTCCAAGCGCGGGTCTCCTTCGGGCCGACCGTGAAGTAGGTGATGAGATCGAGCAGGTGGTAACCGGCGCGGATCAGGCGGTCGAGGCCGGCTTCTTCGAGGCCGAGCGCGGACAGGAATTCCCTGGCTTCCTCTTCCGGGAGCTGCGCAACCTCGGCTTCGATGGCAGCGGAAATGATGACGCATTCCGCTCCTTGAGCCTTGGCCATCTCGGCGACGGCCTTGGTGTGGGCGTTACCGTCGACCGCATCGCCTTCGGCGACGTTGCAGACGTAGAGCACCGGGTGCGAGGTCAGGAGGTTCAGGCTCTTGAGGATGACGATTTCCTCGGGGCTCAGCGTCTGCAGCAGCAGGCGGGCCGGCTTGCCCTCCTGCAGCAGCTTGACCACGGCTTCCATGATCGGCAGCTGCGCGATCGATTCCTTGTCCTTGCCGGTGGCGCGCTTGCGGGTCTGCTCGACCCGGCGCTCGAGGCTTTCGAGATCGGCGAGCATCAGCTCGGTCTCGATGGTCTCGGCATCGCCGACCGGGTTGATGCGGCCTTCGACGTGGGTGATGTCGTCGTCCTCGAAGCAGCGCAGTACGTGCAC
>JAEWPB010000106.1 GCA_023399465.1 Pseudomonadota bacterium | reverse complement strand
CCCTGACCCGCATCAACGCCATCGGCAGCGCAGTCAACGCCGCGGTCACGATTGCACTGGCCTTGCTGGACTTCGGCTTCATGAGTTTCGCCTGGGGACAGCTCGCCGCGTCGATATCGCGGTTCATCCTGTCGCTCAGGTCGCACCCGTTGAACCGGAGCCTCAGGCCATCGTTTCGCGGGTGGGGCAAGGTTCTCCAGTTCGGCATGTACAAGGGCGCGACAACCATCACGGACCGGACGTGCGAGGCACTGCCGCAAATGCTCCTCGGGCGCCTCGCGCTGCCCGCTGCTGCCGGCTACTACAATCGTGCAAATCTCATCTGTTCCCTGCCCGACCGGTTCGTGCTGAGTGCCGTCTACGCGGTGGCCTATCCGGCATTGGCGGAGAGGGTCAGGACGAACGACGATATCACGACGCCCTTTCTCAGGACCATCAGCTACCTCACGGTGGTTTACTGGCCGGCACTGATTGGCCTTGCAATCCTCGCCTATCCCGTTGTGAACGTGGCGCTCGGGGACCAGTGGCTGGCGGTGGTGCCCATCCTGCAACTGCTCAGCCTTGCTTCCGTCTTCTGGTTTGCCACGCCCTTGACGAACCAGGTGCTGCTTGCGCTCGGTGAAAACCGGGCTGCGTTCGTTTCCCTGTTCATCGGGCGCGTGTCGTGCATGGTCATTCTCGGGGCCGCCAGCTTCTTCGGCGTGATCGCCCTTGCAGCCAGCCAGTTGATCGCGATTCCATTGCAGATGGCGATCTCGCTGCACTATGCGCGACACCATGTCCGCTTTGAATGGAGCGCGCTGTGGCCGGTTCTGCTGCAAAGCGGCGCCGTCACCCTGTTCGCAATCGCCGGTCCCCTCGTCGTCGTCGGACTGGACGGTTTCCGCTTCGAGCAAAGCCTTCTCGAAGCCGCGCTTTCCGCCGCATTGTCCTTTGTCGGCTGGATTGCAGGGCTGGCCTTGCTGAAACACCCGTTCCTGGCAGAGATTCGCATCATGTACGCCCACTTCCTGCCGCCGGGTGCGGCAGTCAGGAATGATGGATGAGTCGGGTACCTCGGGACCTTGGGCCTCCGGGTGGCGGTTCGATGCCGACCATCGACATGATCCTCTGCACCGTATCGGGACGCCTGAGGAGATAGCCGAGCGGCGGCAGGAACAACGTGCGCGGCGAGATCGCGAAAGCCATCTTCCACAGGTCGAACGCCTCGGCGTTGCCGCGCAGGGCGTGCGAGACCGCCGACCAATAGGCGCGTTGCGCAATGCCCCGCTTCCCGAGGCGATGCAGCGCGTCGCTGCCCCGCATCTGCCCGCCCTCATGCGCGAAAAAGCTGTCGAGCGCATCGCGCGTGCTGCGGATATGCCGGATCTGGTGAGCCCACAATTCGCTTGACCGGTTTTCACCATGAACGCGGATGCCCGCCTGGACGCAATCGAGTTCCGCGACCCGGCCATGCATCGCCAGACGCAGCCAGACTTCATAATCGTCGCTATGTGGAAGCTCCGGCCTGTAATAGCCGACACGCTTCTGAATGTCGGTGCGCACGACGATCGAAGGCCCGGGTATCTGGAACACTCCGAGCCGGCAAAAGCGCTCGATGAACGAACGGCCTTCATGAAGGAGAAACGCCGGCCGAAGCGGCTCGGACCCGATCGGCGGGATCGCAGCGCCGGGTTTCACCTGCACGGCGGCCCCGCATGAAAAGGCAATGGACGGGTCACGGTCCATGACCCTGACTGCGCGTTTCAGCGCCCCCGGCATCAGCAGGTCGTCGGCAAACAGCATGAGGAAATATTCGGACTCCGCCCAATCGATCCCTTCATTGAAGGACGCGTGGGGCCCCAGGTTCTGTTCCCTCAGGATGACCGATACGCGCGGATCCTCGGCCCTCAGCCTTCGCGCGATGGCCGCGCTGTCATCGGTCGAGGCATTGTCGATGATAAGCACCCTGACCTGCGGGCCGTCCTGCTCGAGGACGCTGCGGACACATTCGTCAAGGAAACGACCATAATTGTAATTCGGCACAACGACATCAACGGTGGTCAACGGTCCAGCTCCAGATACTGCCTGCTTTCGCCCCGTTCACGTTCGGCAGCGCTGCCGAGAAATCGCACGCGCAACAGATCCTGCTGTTCGCCAAGCTGCCTCTGGACGTCGCGATTGACCTCGTGGACGCGGTCAGCCAATGCGTCGAGGTTGCCAAGGACGGAGCGGACCTGCGCCTTCAGCACCCCGACGTCGAACCGCTCGATGTGCTGGCAGAACGGCTGCAGGCCGAATGCGGCCATCAGTTCATCATTCTTTTGCGCATAGCCGAGCGAAATGGCGGGACGCCCCATCTTCAGCGCGCAGACGAGATTGTGATAGCGGGAAACGACCGCGATATCGACCCTGGCGAGCTCGCCCATGACGTCATGAAGCGATTGGCCGGCCCCGACCGAGATCCTCTCGAAGTCGGCCGGCGGCAAGGTCCTGGCGATGTCGCGGAGGAGATCGTCGACAGCACGACGGTCCACGGCATCGCCCGTGAGAAGTCTGACGCCATATCCTTGCGCCGCCAGCCAGCATGTGAACGACGCGAGCTTGCCCAGATAGGTCCGATAGATCTCCTCGCTTCGCGGATCTCCCTTTCGCCAGCCGTGATAATCCATGACGCCGACGCCGACCGTGGGATTGGAGCCCGCAGGCTTCGCGACACCGTCGGGAGCGCGAAGGCCGAAGGCGATATCGGGATAGCGATGGTCGGCAGACACGTCGGTTCCGATATTCTTCATGTACTCCAGGGAATAGCCGTCCCGGAATGAGCGGTAGGCAGCCATGCCTGCGACCGATTTCATGAACCAGCGGCTGAGCCTGCCGGTGATAGGTCCCGCACCGATGCTGACGAGCGCGACGCGCGCACCACGCAGCCTCGCCGCCAGGCACCAGCGAAAGACCACGAACGGCCAGCCAAAGGCGCTCTCCTGGAAATCGTCGAGAATTCCCGTCCCCGGCACGATCAGGAGATCCACACCATGCAGCATGGCAAACCCGCCCCACAGGCCGAGAAGCCGGTGAGGCACCTGCGCCATCAGCTTGTCGACCATCCGGAACGCCCGACCCTGCTGTCGATGGCCGGCAATTCCCACCGACGGGATCTTGTAGCGCGCTTCGACCACCTTGGGGTTGGAACAGATACACAGGAATTCGGCATCTGGCGCCGCCTTGCGCAGAAACGACAGCATCGCCTCCAGCGATCCGTCATTACCGGAATTGCCAGAGCCGAACTGCCCGAGAAGACCGATCTTCATCAGAGAAATGTCCTTTACGCCTGTGCACTGCAACAAGTTCGCACCGCCCCGAATATTGCGCCGGCCACATCGCAAGAACATTCGACATTTTGAATGAGACGAGCGTCCCTGCTTACTCCGAAAGGTCGTCTGTCTCCCCCTTCGCCTCGCCTACAACCACCTGCGGCCACGCCCTACTATGGCGCTCACTCGAGGAGCGGTGCGTCCCTGCCTGCCCTCTCGGCCCTTGCAGTCGAAGGACAAGTGCATGAAGTTCGCCTACTTCGTCGTCCCGCAGATCGGCGGCACCTACACGGTGTTCAAGCACCTGCGGCACGGGCTTGCCGAATTCGGGATCGACGTGACGTGGCTCGGGGTTGCGAGGAACTACCAACCGATCCGCTCCGAACTGCGCCAGGAAATGCGCTACGGCACGCTGCTGCATATTCCGGAGCAACTGGACGAGCGCGCAGCCGCGGCCTGCCTCGCCGGGGCGATAGAGACCCGCGACTATGACGGCATTTTCATCAATGTCCTCAGTGACAGGCTGCAGACCAATATCGCCCGCTATCTGCCGGAGAACCTGACCCGCGTGATGATCGTCCACAACATCACCCCCGGCACCTATGCCGCGGCACGGGCGGTGCGCGACCATGTGCATGCAACCATCGGCGTTGCGGTGCGGTGCCGTGACGACCTGGTGGCCAGATACGGTTTCCCCGCGAGCCGCACATTTTCCATCCTCAATGCGGTCGGGGGCCCGGCGCCCCGGCAAGTCGAGCAGACAAGAACGCCGGCGAAACGCCTGCGTGTGATCTGCTTCGGCAGGATGGAGGACGCCTCGAAGGGGATCTTCCTGCTTCCAGCCATCGTCGACAAGCTGCCGCGCACCATCGACCTGACCATCGCCGGAGACGGGCCGGATCTGCCGCAGCTGCGCCAGCGCCTCGCGCATCGCGGCAAGACGGTCACCTTCACCGGCTCAATCGATCCGTCGACCGCTGGCGACCTGCTGGCGCGCCATGATGTTCTGATCATGCCTTCCCGTTTCGAGGGCTGCCCGCTGGCACTTCTCGAGGCGATGGCGGTCGGCTGCGTGCCTGTCGCCTCCCGCCTTCGCGGCGTCACCGACACCATCGTCAAAGATGGCGTCGAAGGACATCTGTTTGCCGTTGGAGATCACGATGGGGCCGCAAGGATGATCAGGAAGCTCGATGCGGACCGCGACCTGCTGGCCCGCATGTCGCTTGCCGCGCGCCGCACGACCGCCGAGCGTTTTACCGTTCGCGAGATGGCCGAGCGCTATCATGACGTCATTCGCGGGATTTCGGAAAAGCGGCCGCAGCTGGCGCCGTCACTGCCGATTTCCGACTGGTCCATGCCCCGCGGCCTGCGCCCCGGCCTGCGCAGCTACCTTCCCGACCCGATGAAGAACTGGCTTCGCACCCTGAGGGAGCGCTTCTGACCTACTCCTTTTGGCGATCGACATCGCCAGATTGGCGAAGTGCTGGCCGGCAGAAGCACTGCCATACTCTCTGCACGATCATTTGGAACGCGCCCGCCCTTTGTGGAGTAGCATGATGACAGTCGAGGAACGGCAATTCACCAATTCCGATCGTTTGCGCCAGCGTGCCCACGAACTCATCCCCGGGGGCGCCCACACCTATGCCAAGGGCGACGACCAGTATCCGGTGCTCTCCCCCGGCTTCATCGTCGGCGGTCGCGGCAGCCACGTCTGGGATGCAGACGGCAACGAGTACATCGAATACGGGATGGGCAATCGTGCCGTCGGGCTCGGCCACGCCTATCCGCCCGTTCTCGATGCGGTCAGGCGCCAGCTGGAGCACGGCTGCAATTTCACTCGGCCCGCCACCATCGAGGTCGAATGCGCCGAGACGTTCCTCGAGATCGTCGACAGCGTCGACATGGTGAAGTTCTGCAAGGACGGCTCCGATGCGACGTCGGGAGCGGTGCGGCTCGCCCGGGCGGCGACCGGTCGCGACCTGATCGCCCGCTGCAGCGATCACCCGTTCTTCTCGGTCGACGACTGGTTCATCGGCACGACGGAGATGAACGCCGGCATCCCGAAGGATGTGCAGGAACTGACCGTCGGATTTCGCTACAACGATCTCGATGGCGTTCGCGCGCTCTTTGCGCGCTACCCCGGGCGCATCGCCGGACTGATCCTCGAACCCGCGCGCGACCGGGATCCGCCCGAAGGTTTCCTGCCTGCATTGAAAGCCCTGTGCCATCTGAACGGCGCGCTCTTCATCCTCGACGAAATGATCACCGGCTTTCGCTGGCACCGCGGCGGCGCGCATCAGCTCTACGGCGTGGAG
>JAEWPB010000084.1 GCA_023399465.1 Pseudomonadota bacterium | reverse complement strand
ACATCATGGTCGACAACCTGATCTACGCCCCGCCGGGGGTGGACGTGCCGATCATCAAGGGCGTCTCCTTCTCGCTCTGCCCCGGCGAAGTGCTCGGCGTGATCGGCCCATCGGCTGCCGGCAAGTCGACGC
Organism: Pseudomonadota bacterium; assembly: GCA_023399465.1. Taxonomy (GTDB): domain Bacteria; phylum Pseudomonadota; class Alphaproteobacteria; order Rhizobiales; family Rhizobiaceae; genus Ferirhizobium. The sequence goes on along the minus strand of JAEWPB010000084.1, from coordinate 32,717 downwards.
TCGCACGCCTGCTGGTCGGGATCTTGCGTCCCACCTCAGGCGGGGTCTTCCTCGATGGCAACAGCACCTACCTCTGGGAGCGCAGTTCATTCGGCGACGCGGTCGGATACCTCCCGCAGGCCGTCTCGCTGCTGGAAGGCACCATTCGGGAAAACATTGCCAGGATGGCAGATGGCGATCCATACAAGATACTGGACGCGGCGCGCCTGGCCGACGTGCACGACATGATCGGGCGCCTTCCGCTCGGTTACGATACCCCGGTCGGTGACGGACACCTGACCCTTTCAGGAGGGCAGCGGCAGCGCATCGCGTTGGCACGCTGCCTTTACAACCGGCCCCGCCTGATCGTGCTCGACGAGCCGAACGCGAACCTGGACGCGATTGGTGAACGAGCTCTCATCCGGGCGATCCAGCATGCCCGCGACGATGGAGCCATGGTGATCATAATTGCACACCGCCCCGCCATCATGCAGATCACGGATAAGCTGCTCGTGCTCGAGAACGGCCGCATCACCCAGTTCGGGCCACGCACGGAAGTGGTCACGACCACGATGCCGGCCGACCAGCGCCGTGAGGTCGCCACGAAATGACAAATGAAAAGCCTCTTGCAATGCGGCCGGACCTCGCCGAGCGTCGCTTGCAACACCATCAGTCGATCGGCCCCTCCTCAGAAGAGCTTGAGTTCGAAGCAAGTGATACCCGTTCGCCGCTCCGCCGCCTGGTTATTGCCGGTCTTGGGACGATCCTCATCTCCTTCGGTGGCTTTTTTGCCTGGGCGTTTTCGAGCGAACTCAGCAGCGCCACGGTCGCCAACGGTACCGTCATCGTCGACTCCAAGCGCAAGACCGTCAGCCACTTCGAAGGCGGCGTGATGAGCCGCTTGCTCGTTCAAGAGGGCGACAAGGTTTCCGCCGGGCAGCCCTTGATCGAACTGGAGGACACGCAAGCCCGCTCCAACCTGCAGTCCTTGCAGAGCCGGCGCTTAGGCCTGACCGCGAAGCTGGCCCGATTGAAGGCCGAGCAGGCTGACGCACCGCAGATCAGTTTTCCAGACGATTTCGGCAAGGGCGGCGACGCTACGGCGGAAGACGCCGTAAAGGCAGAGACGCTGTTTTTCGAGAAGCGACGGGAAGCGAAAATCGGGCGGACGGAGGTCCAGAGAAAGACCATCGAGGAGCACTTCGCGCACGCGCAATCACTTATTATCCAGATCCAGGCGACCGACCGGCAGATCGGCTTCATCAACGAGCACCGGGCTGCGATCGCGACGCTTGTGGAAAAAGGTGTTTCCCCGCGCACCCAACTCATCGAACTCGACTCCAAGCTCAGCGAACTTGCTCGAATACGGGGCGAGCTCGTCGGCGACAAGGCCCGCGCGGAAAAAGCCCAGGCAGGCGCGCAGGTCGCGCTGACCGGAATCGAAAGCGAGTTTCAGTCTGTGATCGCAGGCGAAATCACAACTGCACGCGTCGAACTTGCGGATGTGGAGCAGCAGATAACCGCCTCGAAGGACGTGCTGCGGCGGCTTGAAATCCGCTCCCCGCAAGCCGGGATCATCGCCGACATCTGGCTGCGCACCCCGGGCAGCGCCGTAACGCCCGGTCAGGCGCTCCTCGAGATCGTGCCCGAGAACGAACCGCTCCTGATCGAGATGCGCGTCAGTCCTCGTGACATCGACAGCGTCGCCGTCGGCTCCCAGACCCAAATCCGGTTGACCGCCTACAATCAACGGTCCCGCCTCCCCCTGGAAGGCGCCGTCACCTATGTGGCTGCGGACCAATCCATGGACGACAGGTCCAACACCGCGTATTTTGTCGCACGCGCCAAAATCGACGCGACCTCGCTCGCCGCAAGCGGCGATGTGCGACTGCATCCCGGCATGCCTGCGGAAGTGTTGATCATCCACAAATCACGTCTTGCGATCGACTACCTCGTCTCCCCGGTCGTCGAAAGCTTCAATCGCGCCTTCAGGGAAGACTGACCGCAAAAAACAAGATATTAAGATAGACTGCTCGTAAAGTGCTTTGATTTTTGAAGTATTATTGCAGCATAATGTAATTATAATAATTGTTATTGCAGATTAATATTAAAATATAATACTACCGTGCGTCGATATTAGAAATATATTTCTCATTAAGCGCCGATTTATCTCCATATATGCTTGCGCCACATTTTTTTGCAGTGCACAGTTCCTGTGCGCAATAGCTGCACCCTGCTCCAGTTGCGCGTGCATTTAACCTTGTAGAGGAGAGGCAAATGGCCACTTTGGAAGGCGGCGCATATGACGACGCCCTGTTCGGCTCCCGCTTCGACGACTTCATTCGCGCCGGCGGTGGCGATGATTTCGTGAGCGGAAGTGACGGGAATGACATCATCTTTGGTGACGACGGTTACGACCTTTTGCTTGGCGGAAGCGGCAACGATACGCTGTTCGGCGGCGAAGGCAGTGATTTGCTCTATGGCGAAGACGGTGATGACTACCTCGTCGGCGGCTGGGGCGACGATCTCCTGTACGGCGGCGAGGGCAATGACGTCCTGCTTGGCGGACATGGGAACAATATTCTGTCCGGCGGCGCTGGCAACGACATTCTCTATGGTGGCGGAGGGGCCGACGTTTTGAATGGCGGTGCCGGCAATGACATCATGGCGGGGGGCGGCGGACACGACATCTTCGTCTTCGACGGCGGGGGAGGCAATGACGTCATCCTCGACTTTACGCCCGGCGAGGATCTGCTGCAGATCTCGAAGGGCATAAATGGGCTTGAAATATCGTCGCCCGAAGATCTGGCCTCTCGCATCACGCAGGTTGGCGGCAATGTGATCGTGGATCTCGGCGGAGGCGACACGCTCACGCTCGTCAACGTGGATGCCAACGACATCCAGAACAATCCCGACAACTATTTCACGGTTCACTAAGTCAGAGTTCGGCGCGCCCAGCCTGCTTCTGGGATGCGCCATCCAGTCGAAGAGGGGTAGCGTGTGACGTTCGACGAGTCGAGAAACGCCGCTGGTGATTTCGGGAATGCCAAGATCTTTCGGCTCGGCGTACAGCTGGCTGTCCTTGTCTGGGACCTCCCGGTCGCGACGAGGGGTGTCTTGTCCATGGCGCGGTCCCCGGTACCACTGGTCAGCATGATGCTTCCGCTGGCGAATGGGCAGAACCGCATGTTCTGGGCGATGAGGCCTGGGCCACAGGCGGAGACTGTCGACATCTCCACCGAAGACTGCAGCATCGCTGGCACCATCGAAATGCAGCCGGCACACGCGCTCGCGCCTCTCGATGTGGAGGGCCTGTTCGCCGATCTCACCCCAGAAGCCCGCATCAGGTTCGTCAACAACTTGCTGACGGTGTGGCGAAGCACTTTTCGGATTTCCCAGGACCCTCTCTTCTGCATGGTGGTCGAGGATGCCCTTCACGCACTCGTCCCCCAACCGCGGGGCGCCAACATCGTATGTCCGGTCATGAATGGACGCCATCTGATCGAGACGGCCATCAAACCGGATCTGGGCGTCATCACCGCTATCTATATGGTCAGTGGAGCTTCGATCTCGCGTGTATCCGCAAAGCCTCTCCTCGGACGCAACGGGAAACAGGCTCCGCAATCGTGCCACTTCATCGCCGAGACAGGTCTCCCGTCCCCTCCGTATTACATCGTCATGCTCAGCAAGAGCGGCGTGGCCGTACGCCAGATTTCCGATAACAAGCCACGCCATCCCAGCCTCCAGAGCTGGTGGGGCAAGCATCGTCGCGCCGTGGAACTGCGCGAAATGATTGTGCGCCAGCTGGCAACTGCATCGGAAGGCGGTCGCGCCATGGTTACCGACCTTCAAGTTCGCGCCCCATTGGAAACCCGGCGGATCGCCAGGTCGTCGATGCATCCGTCCGGTGAGGTCGATCTCGCCCTGGCCTTGAAGGGCGGCCTGCTGGCGGGAGGCTGGTTCCAAGCGCCCCTGTCCGCACTCGCGAGTATCGATTACCTCCGAGAGGACGGTACCGCCGTGCCACTCGACCGGAACAGCTACGAATTTCCGGCATGGGCGAAAGCCGAGAACGCAGGCAGCAAGGCCGATGTCACAGGGTTCGTCGCCTGGGTTCCGCTGGAGAAGCCGGTCGGCCCCCTGCTTCAGCCGCGGTTCCAGATGCGTTTTGCCTCAGGCGCAGTGCAACCCCTGGTGCCGAAGCTGCAACCCTTCGAGCCCGCCATGCAGCGCAACCACATTCTGCGCGCCGTCCCACCGCAACATGCGGTCGATCCCGTCTTCCGCACCATCCTTGCGCCTGCCCTGCAAGAGGTGGAGCAGCGCCTGGGCAAGAGCATCGGGGTCAACCACACGAAGGATTATGGCCTTCGCGAAACAGCGCCCCTCATTTCGATCGTTGTCCCGCTCTACCGCGTCCTCGACTTCCTGCGCTTCCAACTCTCCGGAATGGCGACAGATCCCTGGCTCGCCGAGAATGCGGAGATCATTTATGTCCTGGATTCGCCCGAGATCCAGGACGAGACGGAGCACCTGCTAGGAGGTCTGCATCTCCTCCACGGGCTGCCGATGAAGCTCGTGGTAATGAACGCAAACGGAGGCTATGCGCGTGCCTGCAATGCTGGCGCGAGCTTTGCTCGTGGCGGCATACTGGTAATGCTCAACTCTGATGTCGTTCCTTGTGGCCCAGGCTGGCTGCAGGTCTTGTCGCGACCGCTGCTGGAAAGCAGGGACAAGGGGGCTATCGGCCCGAAGCTGATATTCGAAGATGGCTCGCTGCAACACGCCGGGCTCTACTTCGCCCGCGACCAGCGCGGCATCTGGCTCAATCACCACTTTTACAAGGGCATGCCGGGCGATTACGGACCAGCTCAGCACCCCCGCGATGTTCCCGGCGTCACCGGCGCTTGCCTCGTGACCCTCAGGGATACCTTTGAGCGCGTAGGCGGCTACACCGAGGACTATGTGATCGGCGACTACGAGGACAGCGATCTCTGCCTCAAGATCCGCCGTCTAGGGCTCCAGATAGCCTATGAGCCGGCCGCCTGCCTCTATCATTTCGAGCGTCGTTCGATTCGTCGAAGCCAGGATTACATGCGCGGCGTTGCAAGCCAGTACAATTCATGGCTGCACACGCAGCATTGGGACGACGACATCACCGAACTGATGGGCACGCAATTCGGAAGAAGCGCGGATCACCCTGCCACCGCGGTCGGGCATACTCGGGAAAGGAACGCAGCGTGATGCAAGCGGCCCTGCTGGCTCCACCCACTCCGAACCGGGTTGTCGATGAGGACCGCGTTCGCTGGCTGATGAAATTCGTGCGCGACAACCGCTTTCTGCCGCAGCCGGATTCGTCGAACCAATTCGTGGGAGACGGTGACTTCCGTGCGATTGGAACCGAGTTTCTCGGTCATTTCATTCGCATCGGCGGGCTGCGCGAAAATAGCCGCGTACTGGACATCGGCTGCGGGATTGGCCGCATGGCGGTGCCGCTCACCCAGTATCTCGATCCGCAATCAGGGCGCTACGACGGTATCGATCCGGTCGAAGGCGGCATCGACTGGTGCCAGCGCATGATCACCCCCGTCTATCCCAACTTTGCCTTCCAGCGGCTCGACATTGCCCACGAACTCTACAATCCGGGCGGCAAGATCAGCGGCAAGGCATTGGCCTTGCCTTATCCGGATCGTCATTTCGACTTCGTCATCATGACTTCCGTGGTCACCCATCTGCCTCCCGTGGAAGTCCTTGTCTACCTTGCCGAGATCCGCAGGGTTCTCTCTCCGGGCGGTCGATTGTTCATGACTGCATTCGTGGTCGATCCTATCGCTGCGGCCAACGAAACCGGGCGACGTGATCCCCGTCTTGCTTTCCGGCGCCATGGCAAAAGCCCGTGCTGGTTCGTCCCTGACCAGCCGCTACTAGCCGCGATCGGCTTCGAGGACGGCTTTCTGGACATGGCGCTCAAGCGGGCCGGCCTCTCCGTGGCCCTCAAGTCGCTTGGGCATTGGCGTGGCACGGACGCGGCGCATCATCAGGACTTCATCGTGGCGAAGCGCCGGGGCGAAGCGAGATGAGCGAGCGGATCCTGGTCGCCGCCCACAACCACCCGTCGCTTCATCCGGGCGGCACGGAAATCTTCGCGCACGACCTGTTTCGTGCCTACCAGCGGGCGGGGCACAAGGCACTTTTTCTTGGCGCCACAAACCAGATCCATCGCGAGGCCAGGCCAGGCACCAGCTTTCAGGGAATCGGTCCCTCGGGCGACGAGGTCCTGCTGTGGTCCGGCCACTTCGACCGCTTCTTCATGAGCCAGATCGACCTTTACGGGGTCGTGCCTGACATCGCCGAATTGTTGCGCGATTTCCGGCCGGATGTCGTCCATCTCCACCATCTGTTGCTGCTGGGCGCTGAATTCCCTCACATCGTCCGCCGGACCCTGCCTCATTGCCAGATCGTGATGACGCTCCATGACTACTACCCCATCTGCCATCACGACGGGCTGATGGTGCGCACCAACAACAGGGAACTTTGCTACAAGGCGAGCCCGGATCGCTGCCATGCCTGCTTCAAGGACATACCTCTCGATCGGTTTGCGCTGCGCGAACGTCACCTGAAAGCCCTGCTGAGCACGGTTGACCAATTCGTGTCGCCCAGCGAATTTCTGCGGGAACGATACGTGCAGTGGGGCCTCGCCGAAGAGGCGATCAGCGTTATTCCCAATGGCATCCCCATTAGAGGCACCGGTGCAGCAAGGGAAGGCGGGCAGCCAGTCTTCGGCTACTTCGGCAATTTGTCGCCCTGGAAAGGTGTGACCGTGATGCTGGATGCTGCGCGCCAGCTACTGGCCGATGGGTTCGAGTTCGAACTCCGCGTTCATGGGGGAGCACCATTCCAGAGCAAGGATTTCGTCGATGAAATCAACCGCCGCTTTGCCGAAACGGCGCCGTTCGTACAGGCCCGAGGAACCTATCGGCGAGAGGATATCGGCGATCTGGTGAGCGCGGTCGACTGCACTATAGCTCCCTCTGTCTGGTGGGAGAACGCTCCACTGGTCATCCAGGAAGCGCAGGCCCAAGGCCGTCCGGTCATCGCCAGCAACATTGGGGGAATGGCCGAACTGATCCAGCATGGCGTCAACGGCTTGACGTTCCCCCCCAACGATCCCCGGGCACTGGCGTCTGCAATGCGTTCACTATTGGAGAACCCCGAGCTGCTGCGCCAACTCGCAGCAAACGCTCGGCAGCCCGACGATATCGACACGACCGCGCGCCGCTACCTCGAACTGATCGCGCCACAGCAGCACAGGAAAACTCATGGCCAAAACCGCTGAACGACCGGATGCCGCAACCGAGCAGGACAATGCCCAGCCGATGAACGGCCGGGTGGATGCCATCGACATGGGCCGGATCTTCGGCTGGGCGTTCGATCCGATGGCGCCCGACCAGCGGCTGACCGTGCGCGCTCTCCTCGACGGCCGGGTGATTGCCGAGGCGGTCGCTGATCGCAACCGTCCGGACCTGCGCCGTAACGGCATCGGCGATGGCAAGCACGCCTTTGAAATCACATTGCCCGAGCCCGTCCAGTTGCGCGCGAGCGATCTTGTCGTCGTGGCCCTGAATGGAAGCGGTACCGAGCAGGCACTGCGCGTTCCCAAACCGGACGAACAGGCGGCGGAAGCCCTTATCGCCGCTCCGCTGACCAAGGTGCTCGACAAGCTCGATGCGCTGATGGCGGCGCAGCGCCAGTTGCAGGTCTCCCAGCGTTCCCTGCAGCGCACGCCGGAAATCGATACCGAGACCGTTGGCCTGACCGAAGTCAACAACTCCGTCGAGGTCCTTGGGGTGGATATGAGACAGCGCATGGATGATCTCGACGTTCACCTGATGCGGCTAGATGGAGTGGTCGCCGGAATGGAGAAGAACCTGAAAACCTTGCAAAGCCGAGCGAATGGCGAACTGAAGCCCCTGCTGCTGCTGGTTTTCGTTCTCACGGGTTTTATCGCCGGCGTTGGCCTTACGCTCTTTGCTGGGACCTGAGGTGGAAGGCGCATCATGCTGGTAGCAGAACAGTCACCCTCGGCAGTCTCTCCATCCACGGACGGTAAGCATCATGCCGCCAGGACGATGCGGCCCGGAAGGGTCATCGCCTCCCCGATAGATGAGAACACCATGCTCATTATTGGTCTCGGCCGGCCCATTTCCGGCGACGTGACTGTGGAGATCGACGGAGGTCATGCAGGACCGCAATGCGCGGTTGCCACCAACTGGCGTTTGGCTGCGGCTTTGCCAATGGCCACGCACGGCTTCGCCGCGCTCCTGCCGGCGCCCAGTGGCCATGAAGCACTGACAACGATCGGGATCGACATGGGCCCGGCCATTGCGCGCTACATCGTTTCTCCCCGCTCCGTATCCGTCGAGGCGGCCGCCGCCCTCATTGCCGATTCCGCCGGGTCCCAGGCCGGAACTGCCATCGCCCCCCTTGTCGAGGTTCTCCTCGCCCACGGGGCAAGCCGGCGCAGGATTTTTGCGGCAAGTGCCCTGCTCCAGGCGACCAAGGGCAACGACGGTTTCATCGAGTTGATCGGCGAAAGCCACGATGGCGCAGTATTCCTGCAGGGCTGGAGCCGTAGCGTGGCGCCCGGGCACTCCCGGATGGCAATGGCCGGGCCCATGACATCGCTGATCATGGAGTGCGCTATCGCCGTCTTTCCCCGTCAGGATGTACCCGACGGCGCCACGGGTTTCGTCGGGCTTCTTGATGCCAGCGAGGCCATTCGCGCCCCTGAGCTCGAAGGCCTGATTTTTCAAGGGAGTGCGGGTTGGAGTTATGTCACCCTGCAGCCGCGGATACGCATCGCCGGCCCGCTGGAAACTCCGGAGCATATCCGGTCAATCCTGCTGCGCACCCAAAGTGCACCTGACGTGCTTCTATCCCTGCGCTCCGCCGCAAACAGCTTCGACGGCAAGGAAACCGTCTCGAGCCTGCCATATCCCGTTCGAATGGGAATAGACGACGCGTATGAGTCCGACGGAGGTAATGTGCTCATCTCGGGCTGGCTGCTTGACCCCGACGGTCACGTAGAAACCGTGAACCTGCGTCGCCGTGGTACAGCGGTTCGTCTTGATGAGCACTGGACGCGCCTCGAACGTCCCGACGTCTCGGACAGTTTCAGCGACCAGTCGCAATTCATCGCGGCCCTTAGGGGCAGGCAACAAGCATCCGGGTTCGTCGTCCACGCAAAGTTGTCCGGCGGAGATCCCGGTACCCAACTCTACTTGGAACTGATCCTGCGCGATTCACGCCGGGCATTCCTGCCTGTGAAACAAACGCTGGTTGGCGCGCAAGCTGCCGCGCTACGCCAGATCGGCTCCATTGATCCCGCGTGTTGCGCACTGCCGGCAATCGTAGATGCGCAGATTGTTCCATTCCTCAGTACATCCGAAAGGACGGTACCATTCATCGACGCAATCGTGGATGCTGGCTCCTTCGATCAGGAAACCAGTCCGCCAATCGTTATTGGCGCCAGCGAGAGCGAGGAGCCCATTTTCCCGCTGCTCGCCTTGCTCGCGCTTGATCTGGAGACACGACGCGCTCCAATCGTCATCGCAATGCCAGCCGAGTATTTCCGCACGCAGGCCGCCCGACTTGGGGAACTCATCCGGTTCTATCGGCTTTCCGTCAGGCTGGTATCGGTGAACGGAGCGGGCGACGCATTCGACCTGCTTGAAGCCGGGACGCAGGCACTGTCCTGCGAGACGGTGATTCTTCTCTCCGCTTCACTGCTCCCGCATGGGACAGGATGGTACGGCAAGCTGGTGGCTACGGCGGCGACCTTGGAAGGAAGCATCGTCTCACCCGTCCTTGCCTATGAGGACCATTCGGTTCGTTGGGCGGGAAGCTGGCTCAATGAGGACAGCGACGACCAGCCAGTTCTGGGACACTATGCCGGATATCCACTCAAGTCGGTTGCGGCAATGAAGCTCACGCCCGTCGCAGCCGCGTCACTGGAGTGCTGCGTCATGCCCCGCAATGCCTTGTTGAACGCAGGCGGATTTGCCAGCGGCTACCTGGGGTCTCTGGAAAAGGGTCTGGACCTCAGCCTGCGCCTTGGTCGTTCGGGTATCCGCTCCTTCTTGCTGCCGTCCGTACAGATGTGGAGTTGCGACGCCTCGCCCCGTTCGGAAGCGCCTGCTGCGACTGCCATGGTGGAAGAGATCGATCGAAAGATCCTGAACGGTCGGTGGTCGCCTGCCCTCGCTCGTGACCGGAATTCCGAAAGGAGGTCCGCTTGAACGAGCAGCTTCGCGTCCTCGTCGTATCGCACGCGCATCCAACGGTCTCGCTCGGCGGAGCGGAAATTGCATCCTACAACCTGCATTGCGGACTGAATGCGATGCCGAACATCGAACCGGTCTATCTCGCTCGAGTCGGTCTTCCCGTCCCGAGACATTCCGCATCGGCACTGATGAGCCTTCGCCTCGCCGATACCGAAGTGCTGTTCCATGCTGACAACTATGATCACTTCTTCATGTCTAATGGCGATACCCAGGCCATAGGACGGGACCTGTTACGCTTCGCGCGCCATATTCGCCCCCATGTCGTGCACTTCCACCATGTGCTCGGCCTCGGGTTCGAAGCGCTCTACGCTCTCAGAGAGGCTTTGCCCCATGCCGCAATCCTCGTCACGTTCCACGAATACCTTTCCATCTGCCACAACCACGGACAGATGGTGAAAAGGCCTTCCGGCCAGCTTTGCCGGGCACCCTCGCCGATCGCCTGCCACGGCTGTTTCCCCGACATCCCCGTTTCGCGTTTCTTGAAGCGGGAACTGTTCGCACGAGGGATGCTTGGCCTTGCCGACGCTTTTGTCTCCCCCAGCAGGTTTCTGGCGGAGCGCTATATCGACTGGGGCATCGATGCAGAGAAGGTTACGGTGATCGAAAACGGGATCGTCGCGGAAACGCCCGTGCCTCCACGAGAGTTGCAGGGCCGCACGCACCGCCGCAACCATTTCGCCTATTTCGGCCAGATAACGCCGTTCAAGGGTGTGGACCTCCTGATCGACGCCGTGTCACGCATCCCCAAAGAGATCTGGGGCGAACGCTCCTGCCTGATGATCTTCGGGGGCAACCTGGAACGACAGCCGATCGAGTTCCAGGAACGAATGAAGAAGCTAATTGCCGAAGCGGGCGACCGCGTTCGCTTTTATGGCGCATATCAGAATGCCGACATGCCACGCCTGATGCGCTCGGTCGACTGGGTCGTCGTGCCGTCCGTCTGGTGGGAAAATTCTCCCGTCGTGATCCAGGAGGCCCTGCTTCATGGTCGGCCGATGATCTGCTCCGACATAGGCGGCATGGCCGAAAAGGTACGCGACGGAAAAGACGGCCTGCATTTTCGGGCAGGCAGCAGCCAGGATCTGGCCGACCGCATCAGCGAAGTGCTGAGCAATACCCGCATCTGGGACCGGCTGCGGGCATCCATGCGGCGACCTAAGGACCACATTTGCTGCGCAAACGAACACGTCAGCCTCTATCGCAGCCTGCTTCGGCAGAAGCTCGATACGGGCATGGCCGAGGGCCATGAACCGCACCCACTTCCCACGAAGGAAACCCGTCTCGATGAGGCTGAGACGGCGGCCACGAAATATTCAATCCCTTGAGAGATCGTTCAAGCGGTCCTCGCAAACTGGAGGCTACTACATGCAACCGAAAGTCCGCAAAGCCATCATCCCCGCCGCCGGCTTTGGAACGCGGATGCTGCCAGCGACCAAGAGTGTCCCGAAGGAACTCTTGCCGATCGTCGACAGGCCGATCCTCGACTATATCGTTGCCGAGGCCTTCGATTCCGGGATCGAGCACGTCGTCATCGTCACCGGACGCATGAAGGGGGCGATCGAAGACTACTTCGACCACGCGTTCGAGATCGATGTCTGCCTGCGCAATGCGGGCAAGCATGGACTGGCCGACCGGATGGCGCAATACACGCCGGGGGCAGGAACGATTTCCTTCGTACGCCAGCAACAGGCGCGCGGTCTGGGGCACGCGGTGTGGACCGCCCGGCAGGTAATCGGCGACGAGCCCTTTGCCGTTCTGCTTCCCGACATGCTGATGGTCGATGACGAACCGTGCCTCCGGTCGATGCTGGACCTCCATGACCGGCATGGCGGTAATATTATCGCGGTCGAAAAATGCTTGCCGGAGGAGGCCCACAAGTTCGGCATCGTGTCTCTTAAGCCGACCGGTAATGGCCCGATCGTGACGGGTCTCGTGGAAAAGCCCGCACCGGGTACGGCACCGAGCAATCTGTTCATCTCCGGACGCTACATTCTGCAGCCTAAGATCTTCGACCTCCTCGAGAACCAGTCTCCCGGTGCCGGCGGCGAAATTCAGCTCACCGACGCCATGATCGCGCTTATGGGCCAGCAGGAAATCAGGCCTTTCGAGTTCTGCGGCCGGACCTTCGATTGCGGCTCGCCTGCAGGGTTTGTCAGTGCCAACCTGCATATGGCGATTGCCCGCGCCGATGTCGGCGCCTGCGTCAACATAGAGATCGCAACCCTCGCTGCGGCACAGCGCGCCGTCGCCTGACGCGGAAGACACCAAAGGCAGATCGCGTGACACATTCACGCCATTTGCCTCATCCCATGCGCGCCGGCATGGTTGCTGGTGAGGAGCGGGTGGTGAGCCCGCTCCCCTTCCACACGCCTCAGCGCGCAACGATACGTGGCGGGAAAATCTTGAAGGTGGCCGTAGCGGTTGCGACCAGTTCGCCTGCCTCATCAGTCACTTCAGCCTTGAGAAAGCGGATGGATCTGCCACGCCGCACCATGCTGGAGACACAGGTCAGCTTGCCGCGTGCCGGGGCGAGATAGTTGACCGTCAGCGTCAGGGTCGAGCTCGCGGTACCGGGCGGATCCCCCTCCGTTGCAGCGAAACCGAGAGCGCTGTCGATCAGCGTTGCAGCAGCTCCTCCATGGACGTCACCCTTGCGGTTCTGGAAGCGTGGCCGATCCGGCAGGGTCATCACCACGCTTTCGGGGCTGCGCGAGACAATCTCCATGCCGAGGTCCACGACAAAGGGCGCAACGTCCCTGTGGATCAAGAGGCTTTCTTCCATCATTCCTTCCCCTGGACTAATCAGCGACATCTTCGCCACCCGGAGGCGACCGACAGCGCCTGTCCGGAACCGCAGCATGTCGCGAAAATTTACGTCTCCGGCCGGAAGCTCCGACCGGAGACGATTGTTCTATGCATTATCGGCCCGGGACAACCCCATGGCGGCCAGGACGGCCTTTCCATCCTTGCGCACCATCAGCATTTCGGAATTCCACTCATCGACCACATGGGCGACCTTGCCACTCACATTCGGGCGAAAGGCTCGAGCGCATTCGGCAAAGCCGGCGCGCTTCAATTGTTATCGGAACGCCACTTCGAGATTTTGGGTGTCCTGGGAAACGATGTGGCATAGGGTTTCGAAATTGTCTGCTGGAATCGACAGCACAAATTCGGCCGGTACCCCGATAGTACTAGACACCATAAGGCCAGCGCCGTGGCTTCCAAAACTTCGCACCGTACAATCCATGGCCGATCTCTGATTGTTGAAAATTATCGAGCCGGCCTTTAACACACGTCGGCGCGCGCCTGCCGCAGCGCTTTCCGGGGTCTCCCAAACGACGCAGCGGTTTCGGCCGCTGCTCTTGGCCCGGTAGAGCGAGGCATCTGCCTGCGCCAACACCGTATCGAGATCCTTGCCGATCAATGACAGCGATGAAACGCCCAGGCTTGCCGTGACCGATATCTCGCCGAAATCACCCCGCACGATGGTCCCGTCAATCGCGTGCCGAAGCTTTTCCGCCGCGACGGCGGCTTCCTGCAGATCAGCATGCGGCAGGATAATGGCAAACTCCTCCCCCCCGAGACGCCCCATCTTGTCGGTGCCGCGCATGACCCGCCGGCAGGCATCGGCTACCGCCTTGATAACCTCGTCCCCCGCAGCGTGACCGTAGGTATCGTTCACCTGTTTGAAATGATCGATGTCGAGCGCGACGCAGGATAGATGCTGCCGGTGCCGAAGCGCGAACTCGATCAGTTCGTTCGCCTCCTCCCGGAACGCGCGTCGGTTGAGCAAACCCGTGAGGCTGTCCGTTGTCGCGGCCCTAAGCAAATCGATCCTATCCATCGCCACGCTCGCGAGGCGCTGCAGAATCTGCAGGTCTCGTTGGTCGAACGAACGGGGAGCGCAGCCGATGGCACAAACGGATCCGACGACATATCCCTCCGCTGTCACGAGCGGAACGCCTGCATAAAACCGCACATGGCTGTCGCCAGTCACCGCCGGATGATCTGCAAATCTTGCGTCCTTGGAGGCGTCTTGCACAACCAAGGGCTCTTCGCGCACGACCACATGCTTGCAGAACGATCCCTCGCGCGACACTTCCCTCCAGGGCAGCCCGTTGCAAGACTTATACCATTGGCGATGGGCATCGATTAATGAGACAATCCCGATCTCGACGCAAAAGACGTCCGTAATCAGTTGAACGATGTTGTCGAACCCCCGATCATGCGGGGTGTCTAGAAGATCAAGCTCTTCCAGCGCGGCTAGACGCAAAGCCTCGTGCTCGATCGATTCCGTCGTTGCTTTTCCAAACGTTCGTACAGTCATACCGGCTCATCAGTTAGGTCGGCCGATACTACCGGCATCTATTTAAGAAAGTTTGCAATGGGCAGCGGGGGGCTTGTCGCAAACCGCGCGTGTCGCAAAGCCATCTGCAGCGGGCGATTACGGAGGCACATACCGATTTGTCCAAAGAGGCGTGCGAGCCGATCGTTCTGATCATTGACGGCCAATCGCCCGAGAAGTGAAACCGTTCCGCAGCCACAGCATCGCCTCGAACCGGGGAAGCGTTCAACGCGTCGTATTGAATGACCTGAAGCCGCTGATCTTCGGCATGTTGTTCTTCACCCGGAAATGGTCGCTCTCGATGCCCCTTGTAGATGCTTGGTAACATCGTGGATTGGATCCGGACGCAGAAGCCGGCCACCAACAACCACCACGCCCAATTCTGTGTGTTACCTCTCGCCCCCCTCTCGGCCTAGTTGTGTTTCGAATGCGCCAATTGTAGATCAGGCATATGATTTTGCTCGGATGACAGGGAACAGCAATGGCGCAGACAGGAGGTCAGGTAGAGGTGGCGAAATGGAAAGGAACCTCTCTGGGTGACGACAATGCCGATATCATCCCGCGCGATATTCGCTTTGGCATCGTCGAGAACCCCGTCCGGCATTGGTTCGGCGGTGATCCGCATAAGACCATGCTCCTCGACGGCTTATCGATCTTTCTGCCGGAGGGAGAGCGCTATTTCATTCGCTCCCTAAAGCATTATGCGCCGATGTTGAAGGACACGGAGCTCGTCTCGGAAATAACCGGATATTCTGTGCAAGAGGCATTTCACACGCGCGAGCACGAAGACTACAATCGGGCCCTCAGTAAACTCGGCTACGATGTCGAGGCCATGGAAAAGCCGATCCGTGATGGTTTCAGTCTTGACACTAACCCATTGCTGCGGCTGGTCATGACCTGCGCGATCGAGCATTTGACGGCG
Source organism: Pseudomonadota bacterium (assembly GCA_023399465.1). GTDB lineage: Bacteria > Pseudomonadota > Alphaproteobacteria > Rhizobiales > Rhizobiaceae > Ferirhizobium. Next base: position 17,128 of record JAEWPB010000084.1, on the reverse strand, counting down.
ACGCTGTCGACGGTGACGCTGCGCCATCCAGAGCTGCTCGAAGAAGCCGCCCCAGCCTATCGCCGCCTGTGGATGTGGCATGCTCTTGAAGAGCTGGAACATAAAGCGGTCGCGCTTGATGTACTCGAGAAAGCGACGCCGAACCTCACGCGCTGGCAGCGCTACCTAGCCCGGGTGATGGCGATGAACGCGACGATTGTGCCATTCATATTTATAACACTGAGAAACATGAGGCTCTTCGCACGCGCCGACGGGATCAAGACAGGGCCGCGCTTCTGGCTACGCATGGCTAGACTGGTCCTGATCTCGCCCGGATATTGGCGTCGCTGTATACCGCTTGTCCTGAAGTACTACCTGCCAGGCTTTAACCCCTTGAACAAGGACGACGATGAGTTGATCCGTAAGGGTAGGACCTGGCTCTACAATGAATTCAAGAGCATTGAGACAGCGGCGGCCGATCGCCAAGCCGGTTGAGGTTCGTCGCAATGAGCAGCCGCCTCTTCTCCCTCGTGCTAGAACTTACGACGCCAGGAAAGCTCCCGCGCGTACAGAAGTGGGTCTGGCGGCGCGTCTATAACCTAATGTCGCTCCTCTGGCGCGACAAGGATTGGCGGTTCATGAATTACGGCTTCTTGCCGGATGCTCCGTTTCCGCTCCAGCCCGAGGATGAGGCGGAGCGCGCCTTCATCGGTCTCTATCACCAGGCGGTCGATGGTCTGCCGGTCTCCGGCAAGCGCATTTTGGAGATCGGCTCGGGGCGCGGTGGTGGGGCACGCTATATTGCCCGCTATCATTCACCCGCCTCAATCGTCGGGATCGACTATTCACCTGAAACGGTGCGGCGCGCTCGTCGCATCAGCGGCGATACCCGCTCGCTTTCGTTCGAGGTGGGGGATGCGGAAAAGCTGCCCTTTGCAGATGGCTCCTTCGACCTTGTGATTAACATCGAATCCTCCCATTGCTACGGGAATGTGCCGGCCTTTGCGCGTGAAGTCGCGCGGGTGCTGTCCCCCGGCGGCTGGTTTAGCTTTGCCGATATGCGGTCGGAGGGTCAGATTGCGTCTCTCCATGACCAGATGAGCGTGCCGGGCATGGACCTTTTCGACGAACGAAATATTTCCAGCGGGGTGGTCGCCGCGCTTGATGCGGCGGAAACGCGCAAACGCGAACGTATAGGTGACGTCTGGCTAACCCGCCGCTTCATGGCAGAGTTTTCCGGCTCAAAGGGTTCGCTGCTCTACAAAGGTCTCTCCGGCGGCCAGGTGATTTACATCTCGCGACGCTATCACAAGACGGCTTAAGAAGGTTCGGAGTTTTGTACGACCAACGGCGTTGGTGCACGGGCCCTTAATCGAGTTGGTGTGGGCGGCAGCACATTAATCGGTCTGTCGCAACGATGCCCTTCAAACACGAACGGACCCATCTGTGCGGCTGCCACCAGGCCAGAGCCGGTCACGCCTTTTTGTAGGCGATCAGCGATGTTCCCCCGCGTCTTCCGTTTGTGAAACGGGAATGGGCGGTTCGAAGCTAGCAAGTGTTTCGTCATATTTCGGGTGGATCGTCCCCATCAGCCGGTCCCACCATGAGAAAGTATGGCCAAAATTGTATTTGAAGTGGCCATGGTGCTGATCGTGGAAGACAGTGCTGGCGAACGGGAAAGGAGCACGGCCGGCCGGCGAGGCGAAATGCTCGAACCCCGCGTGGCCGAGCATACCGCTGGCCTGATCATATAGCTTTTGGAGAACCAGCATCTGCCAGGGAATTGGAAGAATGAAAGGGATGACGAGATAGTAGGCTTGATTCAGAAGCGCCTCTGTTAAGGACTCATGATGGTTGGTCCACACTGTGGGCGCGACGCTTTTATGGTGTAAGGCGTGAAAGCGATACATGGGCCGCCAGTGCAGGAGCCTGTGAATCCAGTAGAACCACGCATCATAAAGAATGACCGAAATGCCGAGCAACAGCGGACTGCTCCACCAACTCACAGCCCAGGGTGAAATCGTCCAGCCCTGAAGCTGTGCGAAAATTCCTCCGGAGAAACAGAAAGCGATTATGGCGATCGATCCAGGGGCGTGAACCAGTTCCTTCCATTTGCGGCGGTTTCGACGATGCTTCTGTATCCGGCGTTCGGGATGGCGGCTGTTCATGACCTCGAAAAACAGCCCGACCACCGCAAGCACAACAATTAAGCCTAAAACGACAAGTCCATAGATTGACATGAACGCAATAAGCTTGCCCTTCCAGCCCTCCACCTCGGAGAGCAAGGTCAGAATATCCATCGAGGTCCCCCAAAATTCGCCGCGCTCAAAGACACTACATTCGTGGGTGGCTACTCGGCAATGGTGTTACCGGTGTCACCTTCAAGCATGCCCCCCTTTTCAAGGAACTATGGTGCCGAGACTTTTTGTTTTCACCAATCGCCGCAAGAGCCGAAGCGTGGCCTCAAGGCGATGGATTCGAGCGCCTCTTGGATGCGCCCCAGAAAGATCAACGGCCTCAATCAACCCTTCGTCAAGATCAATGGTCGAGTAGAATGACTGATAACGCTCAAGAAATACTGCCTGTGTAGCTTCGTCCATGTCTCTGTAGCGAAGCGGCTTGCCGACATTGAACTGACCGATGAGCATCCGGTTCCGAAAAGGTATAGTCGATATATCGTCGTCTACGGTTACGCCAATCTGGTCGCGAATCCGTCTTAACGCATTGCACGTCGAAAAGCAGACTTCATTGTAGGAAAATGTCTCAACCCCCGGCACTGCCAACCATTCAGCGAGATAGGCGATCTGCAGGTCGATGGACGGTAGGGCATCTTCGGGCTTCACAATCTCCGAAAACGGAAGAATGCCAAGCTCTCTGGAGCGCGCACCGTTATCCGCCATCGACATTGCGATCTCTCGCGGATCCCTGTAGGTGGCGCACGCCTTGACCCGGCCATCCTCAATGTAGCGGGCAACAGCCGGGTCAAGCCTGCCATGTGTCTTCAGGACGACGGCGCGCCCCTTCGCGCGGCGCTCAATCTTGTCGATTAGGGGAGCCGTGATCTGGTCATAGTAGTTCTCTCGGTCTCCACGTTTCGGCCGCCTGATCCGGCAAACCGTGTATCCAGCGGCGGAAAACAGCTCCTCCGTCAACTGATAGAGAAAGGTGCTGGCTGACTTTGTGATGCCGTAACAAATATAGATCATGGAACCATCGTCAGAGACTGCCCGGCCGCTTTTTTCATAAGGTAGAATAGATGCTCAGTGCCAGTTCAACGTCATCGAAGACGCGACCACGGCCAGCCTTCAGCACGAGGGCGCGATTGCAGTACTGTCTGATTACTTGCGTGTCGTGGCTGACGAGTATCATGGCGCAGTGCTGCCGCTTGACGAACAGTTCCTCATGGCATTTTCGGCGAAAGCGCTGGTCTCCTACTGAAATCGTTTCGTCGATCAGAAAGCATTCGAAATCCACTGCGAGCGTTAACCCGAATGCTAGGCGCGTTCTCATCCCGGTGGAATAAGTGGCCATGGGCATGTGCAGATGCTGCCCGAGCTCGGCGAAGTCATCGACAATGGCCACTGCTTTCTCGACAGGCACGCCATAGACACGGGAAATGAAACGTATGTTGTCATGCCCGGTCATTGCGTGTTCCAGCCCACCGCTAAAGCCGACCGGCCAAGACATGCTCAGGCCGCGGTGTATCCTGCCCGACGTCAGCGGCTCCACCCCGGCGACCAGCTTGACAAGCGTCGACTTGCCCGCGCCGTTCTGGCCCAGCACCGCGATCTTCTCGCCCGGCCTAACCGAAAAGCTGATGTTGTCGAGAACGGTGCGCTCGCCCATCGGCGTGGAATAGCGCTTCACCAGGTTCTCAACGGAAATGGACTTTTCGGAGGTGACGTAACCGTCGCCGTACGGCACTTCGAATGCTGATGCAGGCACCTGTCCCGCACGTTTCTCGTTTGCCATGTAGGGGCTCGTTCCGACGGAACGCGTCGCCTCGTCACATCCCGCGGGGTTCGTCATGGCCTGTGTTCCATGGTCGCAGCCATCAGGCTTTTCGCTATCCGGTAGGTTACGAACGCCAGTACCGCGACGCCGAGAATTGTCAGAACACGATAGGGAAGCTGCGGGATATCCGGCGCGCTCGGCTCCACGACAGTTTGAATATAGACACGGTGGTTTTGCGCTTCCTGCCGCGCCTTCTCGAACTGGGCCGTGGCCAACTCCACCTTTTTCGCGGCGATGTCCCGTTGCAGGATCAGGAGTTCATAGTCCTTGATCTTGGAAGCGACCGACTGGGGATCGCCTACAATTGTCCTGCGAAAGGCCTCGATTTGCTCCCGATAGGCTCGTATCTGCTCGGTTAGGGGTTTGACCGACGGAGAGTCCGGCGCGAGGCTTCGTTGCGCGGCAAGGGCTGCTTCAAGCTGCGATAGTTCCGCGCCCATCTGGGTCAGTTGCGTCAACGAGACATCGGACTGCTTGCCGGGATCCAAAACCATCTTCGCGCTGCGATATGCGGCAAGTTCCGTCTCGACATTGACCAACTCGAGTTGAGATTCGGCCTGAAAGCTCTGGGCGAAAGATTGCGCGTCGAGATTGGCCCTCGAATTAAGTCCGTTGACGAATGTTTCAGAGAGCTGCAGCAGGGCCGTTGTCATCAGTTTCGCGTCTTCCGGCCGATAGGCGCTGGAAGCCAGCGAGACGATGCCTGTCACACTATCTAGGTTGATATCGACGTAGCTTCGATAGGCCTTGTAGTAGCGTTCCTGGTTGTCCTCCCAAAAGGGCGACGGGTATCGGCTAAGGACATCCGCCTCCGAACGGGCCATGATCTCCCGCATGCCGTGGCTGAGTTCCATGGCTTTCGCTGCATCGCGAGACATCACGTACTCGATCAACGCATAGGCATCTTCGTCCGAACGCCCAGAGACCTGCCCCTGGCTCAGAGAGGAGAGTGCGCCGGCGCTCGCCTTGTTGGACGACCGCAGAATGAACTTGGTTTCTGATACATAGACGTCGGAAGCGATGAAGCCAAAATAGAGCAAGGCAGCGAAGACAGGCAGTACGAACAGGCCAATGAAAAGCCCGTTCCCGCGCCACGGTGAGGGGCTGGGTCTGGGTGCAGTGCCAAATGTATTCTTAGACACCATTGGATCCACTGCGTTCTCTTTATCGAGGGGAACGAGTTCGATCTGCGGCCGGAAGTGAACCGGCCCTCCGCGAGCATTTCGCAAAATTTCCGGTTCGTGGAGATGTGTCTTCATGACGTTCTCATTGGAGCTGAATATGACGTTGAGCTTTCTCCAGGAGGGGCAACCCGATGCCTGTCAAGAAAAGACACCATATGATGAGATAGGGAGCACTCCATTCTGTCGGCACATGAGATCCGAACATGCCAGCTCGGAACATCTCAAAAGGCTGCACGAGAGGAGACCACTTGACAACCTGCTGTGCCGTTTCGGGTAACCAATGAACCATGTAGAAAGCACCAGTTATCGGCAATGTCAGATAGAGTGCGGGGCCGATGAAGTGTCCGGTCATCTCCCAAATCTCGGTTATCCCGGCAACGATCAGGGAGAAGGCAAAGGAAAACCACGTCATCAGCAACCAGGCAGATAATGCAAGAAGGGGGTCGTCCATCGTCTCGACATAGCCGAGCAGATTGAAAATAGTGTAGGAGATGAGGAAAGCAGCCAATCCGCCGACGCATTCCAGTGTGGCGCGGGCCATGAGAATATCGAGAACGCGGATTTTCCTGTGGAACAACAAAGGAGTGCTCGCCCGCAGCGCGCGAACCGATCCGCTCGTCAGATGCCGCCACAGGGTGATCATCGAATAACCTGTCAACGCGAAGGGAATGACACCGACACCATGCCCTTTATCGATGCCGGCCAGAGACCACATCGCCATGACGCCGCAGGTCAAAAGCATGGGTTCGCCGATGATCCAGAAGAAGCCGAGATTTTCGTGGCCGAACCGGCCGAGCGCCTCCCGGATCATTAACGCGCCGATGACGCGGCGTTGGACAGCAGCGGCAGCGAAATAGCCATGGCCGGTCGGTCGATGAGGTGATTGCTGCAGATGGTCAGTCAACGTAGGTGTTCCCCCGCCCCGACCATCAGTAGCCATCCCACCGAGAAAAGAGCCATTCCCAGTACAAAAACAGTCAGGATCGACCTGATGCGCTCGGGTTCGGTGGAATAATCGGGCAGATTTGGCCTGACCACCTGTTCGACATAGATGTGCTGGCGGCGTGCTTCCCTCATGGCATCGTCCAGCGACTGAAGTGAGCCGGTGAGAAGCTTGTCGGCGAGGTCCCGTTTCAGGATGAATTGCTCGTAATGCTCCAGCTTGCCCGCGAGAGCGCTATCATCGCCTGCCAATTGTGCCTGCTGCACGGAAATGCTCTGGTCAAGCGCTGCCACGCGGGCCTTCAGCGGTCCGATAGCTGGGTTCTGGGGCGCGGTCCTTTGCATCTGCGTCAGCTGTGCCATCACAGCCATCTTTTCTGCTGTCAGCTTGCCGATCGTTTCAAGCATCCCGGAGGCGGATTTGGCCGGATCCACGATCAGTTGCGTGTTACGGTAGGCCGTCAGTTGGGACTGAACATCGAGAACGTGCGCCTCGGCGCGACTGACCTCCCTGCGGGCAGCCTCGATTGTGTCGTCTTGCGCCCGCCTGTTGATCTTGTTCACCATCTTTTCGGCTAGCACCAGCAATGCTCGCGCCATCTCGTTGGCATCTTCGGGCCTGAAGGCAACAACGCTCAGCCGGATAATACCTTTAACCGCATCTTCGGTGACCGTCACCTTGCTGACATAGTAGTCATAGAGTGCTTCCTGGGAAGCTCTTTTCCAGAATCGCGGGTAACGGGAAAAAAAATCGGCCTCTGGACGGCTGAATATATCCTCGACGTTTACTGATTCGGCGGCGAGATCTTCCAGCGCATCACGCGATAACAGGTATTTTTCGATGATGTAGGCGTCATCGGCGGTCTTGGCGATGCCGATGGTGCGAAACAGGACGTCGAGACCCGTGACCTGCGGAGAGGAAACACTGCGGACGATGAAGCGCGCCTCGGATACATAGCGCGGTGCGGCCAGACCAGCATAAAAAAGGACAGCGAAACAGGTCGGAATAACGACAACCATCCAGAACAGGATTTTCGTGAGACGGCTTCGCTTTCGCACGAGCGACAGATAGGCGTTGGCAGAACTCGCCTGCTCGCCCAGCGCCGGTGGCATATCGCCTACATTTCCGGAGGGACGGTCCAAATGCCTTCTTAATGCAAAGCTCACGCGTGCGTCTCGCGATTTCTCACAGTATGTCCTTTATCCTGGCAAAGAGAATTTACAAACCCGTTTCGCCCGCCCGATCACAGCGGGACCGGTTGTCCTTTGAGCGGCAATATCAACCATGGCCTGCTTTGCGTCAATGCCAGCGGTCAGCCCGCACTCGCTCGACATATGTGTTTTCGCATTCCGAATTTCGCTGGCGACGGGATGCTCCCGTATCGCCCGAGTTGTCGCATCCATGCAACCATCTCATGCCCAGCACTTCGCACGTGCGTTGCTGCTCTTTGCCCCACCGCCCACGCCTAGCCATAGTAGGAAATGTACTTGCGGAAGTAGTCTTCCCAGGTGACTTTTTCGCCGCGAACGAGATATCGCGTCGTCTCGTCCGCCCATTTCAAGCCGAGCGCCCCGGCAACCAAGGGATGAACGGGAATTTGCAGGTTACGCAAGGCATCGAGCCGCCTTGTTGGCCAAATGAAGCGATTCACCTCCAATTCACGGGCAAGCTGCTTGAGAAGCATATTCAGGATCACCCCGTTCGGATGGGCCGTCGTATAGAAGACGGGTCGCTTGCGAAAATTCTCGAGTATATAGGCGCCAATACCGGTCGAAAATTTCTTGTCCATCGCCGAGAGCCTTCGTTCCTCGAACGCATGCAGGCGGACAGGATCGATCACGCCCTTGATGTCCAATTGCTTATAGGCCTGGAAACGTGCGGCATGGTCTGGCACTTCCTGGCGCAGGCGCGCCAGGAGTCCGTCGAAATAAGTGAATTCAAAGTTCGGATAGTCCCAGTTTCTTGCCATCCGGTCGTCTGGACCATTGAATGCGTCGAATGGCCAAGGCGAGGCGAAGCGGATGCAGGGATAGCGCACTATCTGCAGCGTGTCAGGCACATAATTGCGAAGGGGATATTGCTCCCATTCCCGTATGTCCTGAATGAGGAGGATATTGCAGTCTTCCAGATCGCGCTTGCCCTGCTCGTGCAGATTGGCGGGCAGCTCCATGCTGTGATGCTTGACAGAAAACTGCCCGGAGAAAGCGGCATGAGAACGAAAGGCGTTGGCCAGCAGTCCGCCTTGGCAGTTGCCGAATATGAGAATTTTCTTCTTGCCTCCAGCGGCCTTCGGCGCCAGTCGGCGCGGTCGGCTTTCACCAGCCTCAGTCGTTGCCGAGAGCCGCAGGATCCGCAAATCATGGAGCCGTATGGTCACGTTACCGAAATGGCGGATTTCCACACGGAGCTTTTGCGGCGCGCCTGAATCGTAGCTCATGTCCAGCGGCATTTCGAAGAGGAACGAGGCAACACCTCCTTCGAGATCGCAGCCACTAAATACCTCCGACGCAATAGCCTGTCCTTCCTCATTAACCAGACGAATGTCCAGTGCGTCATGGTCGGGACGGCGGAGCTTGTAGAGCCGGAACGCGAGTTCGAGCCTAAAGAAACCCGTGGGAAGAAACAGGGGCGTCCAGGGACGCCCTAGCTTCAGTGCGCCGATAGAGAGCGGCGTCAGGGCCAGGTCACCGGGCAGAGGCAGAAGGCGAAGTCGGCCGAGAAGTCGCCAGGTCATCTCACCGGAGGTCGGCATGTCCGCCGCGTCGATCGATCGCAGCGCCAGCCGGGTCACCTTAAAGGTGCAAGTGCCAAAGGCGCTCATGCGAAACTCGAATGGAGCATCAGCGCCGCTCTCGATGCTCAGTTCATGCGGAACTTCAAAATAGATGGCCAGGACGCCCCTCGAAAGTTCTTCGGCCGTAACGTCCATCCAGCCGCGCAGAACGCGATTCTGCGCGATGACCTCTAGCCCCAAGATCGGCTGTCCTTTCTGCAGCGGCCGCCCCGGCACCCCCGAGAGCGTCAGGCAATAGAAGCCCGCCGGCAACCGGAGAAAAGGGCCGAACATCATGCTGCGGATTGGAGGAAACAACGAGTAAGAAACGCCACCATCGGAGTCGCGCCGACCGGGGGCTTGGACTTCCATGCTCGCAAGCAGGTCGCGCTCCGCAAACCGTGCCGTTGTTGTTGCCCGTTCTAGCATGCCGTTGCCCGGTCCTCTCTGCCTAGATTCTCCAAAAACCGCACGAAAACGGCGCCAACGCGAGCGGGGATTCGCGCTTGCGTTGAGGCGAAACTCAGCAGAATACTGAAGATATTTCAATCTCAGCTCCGGCCTAAATCGCAACTGGACGATTTGTTTTACCGGGTTGAGAAAGGACTGCGTTTCTGATCAATAGAGGCGGAACAATTTTGCAACCGGTATTTTCAATGAACGCCTATTCCTCGCTGGTTGATATGATCAGGCAAAATGCGGCGCGGCGGCCCGATCATCGGGCTGTAGTCGCAGCAACCGACGCACAGCGCGACGAAACAGCATTGACCTACAGCGAGCTTTATCGGCAGGCAGCATCGCTGGCAGCGCGCCTTGCGGAGCAAGCCCCTCCCGGCGAACGCGCATTGCTGCTCTTTCCTACCGGACTTGAATTCGTCGTCTCCTACTTCGCCTGTTTGATGGCAGGCATAATCGCCGTTCCGCTCATGCCACCGCGCAAGAATTCGAACCACGATGCGAGCGCGCCGATCATCGCCGATTGCGCCCCTCGGCTGGTATTGACGCAAGGTGACCGGGACAACTTGCACGCCTCGCTGCGCCAGCGCTTTGCCGACAGAGGCGTCGTCCACATGCCGGTCAATCTGCCCGCAGCCCTGCCGGAAACGGATCCGGACATCACCCGCCGGATCGATCCGTCTGCCGAAAGCCTAGCCTTCCTACAATACACTTCTGGTTCGACATCTGTTCCGCGCGGCGTGATGGTCAGCCATGGCAACCTACTCGCCAATCTGGAGATGATGCGGCTTCGGCTAGGTAACACCGAGGCGTCCAATCACGTCAGCTGGATCCCGCTTTATCACGATCTCGGCCTCATTATGAACCTGTTGCAACCGCTTTACGTAGGCGCGACAAGCGTGCTGATGTCGCCTTCGGGCTTCATGCACCGGCCGCTCAGTTGGCTGCGCGCCATCCACCGTCACGGAGCCGAGGTCGCTGCGGCGCCCAATTTCGCCTACGACCTGTGCGTCGACCGCTTCCGGCCGGATCAAATGGCCGGCGTGGACCTGAGCGCCTGGAAACTAGCCGTCAACGGCGCCGAACCTGTGCGGGCGGAGACGCTGGAGCGTTTTGCTGAATGTTTTCGTCCCTACGGTTTCGATGCAGCAAGTCTACACCCGACTTATGGCCTGGCCGAAGCAACCCTAGTGGTCAGTTCCGCGCCGCGCGGCCGAGGCAAGAAGGTGCAGCCAGCCAGTGCGCGAGCCTTGCAGGATCGCAAGGTCGCCTCTCCCGACGCGGACGCCGACGTCCGGAAGATTGTCGGCTGTGGAACCGCGCTAGATGGCCTCGAAATCGCTATCGTCCATCCGGACGCCCGCCACAGGCAGGCAGGCAATCTCCTTGGGGAGATATGGGTAAAGGGCGCCAACGTCGCACAGGGCTATTGGGGCCGGTCCAACGACAGTGACGCGCACTTCCGCGCCACGATCGCCGGAGAGGACGAAGCCGGAGGCGTATGGCTCAGAACCGGTGATCTCGGCTACGTCGACCAAGACAACGAACTCTATATTGCTGGCCGTCTGAAGGATGTAATTATCATCCGAGGCGTGAACCACTACCCACAGGACATTGAAGCGACGGCCGCCGAGGCGCATCAGGCGCTGCGACGGGATCACGGCGCCGTTTTTACCGTGCCCGACGCCAATGGCAACGAGTCGGTGATCCTCGTGCAAGAGGTGGAACGCACGCAGCGCCACAAGCTTGACGAGAAGGAAATCCAGGCCTCTATCCGTTCCTGCGTGGTCGATGCCCACGATATTTCTCTTTCCAAGATCGTCCTGATCCGACCCGGAGCCATTCCCAAGACCACGAGCGGCAAGATACAACGGCACCGAGCCCGCCAGCTCTGGCTGGAGGGCGCACTCGATGCGCAATCGGCAACCCCTTTGGACGAACCCACTCCGCAACAGCCGGCGGCGTCCGTGTGAGCGAAGAGATACTCATGCCCAATTACTCCGAAATAATGAATTTTTGCATTGCGCAACTGGCTTCGATACTTGAGATCGACGCGGGCAGCATACCCACCTCGGCGACCTTCGCCAGTCTGGGACTCGATTCTGCAATGGCGGTTCACCTCGTCCTCGCAGTCGAGGAATGGCTCGGCGTCGAGCTCTACCCAGCCGTCACCGCAGACTATCCCAGCCTGGAAGCGTTCAGCGCTTATCTCTCGTCCCAATAGCCGGACAAAGGCGCTTCTCGGCGGAAAACAACAAATTTCAGTAAGGATGATCCCGATATGGTCAACGACCACAAACCGCAGCCCGTCGACGTCGTCGCACTGGCAACGACACTGACCACAGAACAATCTCATCCGAATCTGAACGCGCTTGCCAACAAGCTGAAGAACATCGATGCCATGGCGTTGAGCTTGAAATATTTCGGCTACGAACTCGCCGCGACGCTGGCCAAGACCCTACCGCCCTCTACCGAAACCGAATCCCGATATGTGGAGTTGGCGTCGAAGGCCTCCACACAAGCCGACATGGAAAGCCCATGGGTATCCTACTGGTGTGCCCAGTTGAAGGTTCCTCTCGTGTTCCATCGCAAGCTTTGGGAATACGCATATGTGCTTCAGGCATTACATAACAGCGACATGCTTCACGAGGGCAAGCGCGGCCTCGGCTTCGGATGTGGACGGGAGCCGCTTCCGAGCTATCTGACCCAGGTTGGCGTGAAGGTTACGGTCACGGATCTCGCGCCCGAAGAGTCGAAAGCGCTCGGCTGGATGGACACCCGGCAGCATACCGAGACACTCGAAGCGGCATTGCACGAAAACTTGGTGAAACGGGACGTGTTTCTGCGCAACGCGGAACTGCGCTATGTCGATATGAACGCCATCCCGACCGACCTGAGCGACTACGACTTCTGTTGGTCGATCTGCTCTCTCGAACACCTCGGATCGATCCGGCAGGGTCTGGACTTCATCGAAAACTCGCTGCAGACCCTTCGTCCGGGCGGCGTGGCCATTCACACAACAGAGTTCAATTTCATGAACGATGCCGAGACGATCGACAACTGGGCGACCGTCCTGTTCCAGAAGCGTCATTTCATCGAAATATCAGAGCGTCTCAAGGCGGCCGGCCATCACGTCGCTGAACTCGACTTTTCGACCGGCAACCAGCCGCTTGACAAGTTCATCGACATTCCGCCGTGGGTGCACGACATGAGCGGCGCAATGGCGTCCAACTGGGAACAGTCCGTCGCGCATCTGAAACTCAACATCGACGGGTTCGCCAGCACCTGTTTCGGGCTGATCATCACGAAAGGCCCGTGAACGGACCTTCGTCGACGCGCCGCACCTGTACATCGCCAATGCGAAGCAGCCCCTCGATCGCACCTTCACGCTGAATGACACGAATTTGGACAGGTTCCCGGCTTTCGTTAATCGGGAACTTCGTGATCAGTGCCATGCGCCCCGACACTGGCAGCCTGAAGGACTCCAGATGTAGAATCTCGCCATGGAAAATGTCGACATCGACTACATTCCCCGAAAAGTTCTCCTCAACCTCCATGATCAGCGTCACCTCCCAGTGCCCCAGGGGCAAATGTAGATAAGGGCCGTATAGAAGGCAGCGGGCGGGTCCAAGCATTTCGATAGGTTGCCTCAGCAATTCAGCCGGCCCGGCCGAACCGATGAAAAGGTCGCTCGGCCAACTGAAGCTCGTCGGTGCACCACGCTCCGTCGCTCGCATCGAAGCCAACAGGGGTTCGATGGTAAGACGCTCTTCTTCCGAAATCGCCAAGGCCTGCCCCATCGGCGCCGCATGGGCGACTTGCGACAAAACCGCATCCTCAATGGAAGAGGAGGAATCCCCGGTCGGGTTGAGGCGACGCGAGATTTCGTCCAGATGATCCTGCCCGACCTCGACACGGAGATGCGCAGTCAGCCGCTCAAGAAATTCGCGGATAGTCAGGCCGTCGCTTCTCGATATGCGCAACGCCAGTTGCGATTCGAAAAGCACGGAGGTCGTTGCGAAGGTGAGATTAGTGAGCCGCACCGCCTGTTGCCAGTTCAGCGACCTCTCGCGCATGATAAATCCCGTCACGTCCCTCGGATCCTCGGTCACAGCCAGGAATGGAAGTCGCGTCCTTTCGAAGGCTTCCACTAGCCGCCGATCAGGGCAATCGGTGAAGAAATTCATATGCGCCTTCTGGCGATTTGATAGAGCTGTTGCGAATTCCTGCGACGTGCTCACGCTGACATAGTCGAAGTCCCCGAAAACAACGCTCGACATGATACTTAGCGCATGCAGGCACCAATGCGTAAAGGCAGAAGGGGGACCGAAAACTGGAATAATCATTCGCTGTTTTTCGCTTGGTGCCAGAGCGGGTAGCGCATCATGAATGAAGGCCCTTCGGTTTCATCTCAAATTCGGCGGAAACATATTCTCAAACGATCGGCCGGCATCAGCCTACTGCTTTGCATTTCTCACATGAAATCTTAGCCCGTCGCTCACAAGACGATACAGGAACTCCGGCATCAGTTGTGACAGCCGAGCCGACCAGTAAAGCGGAAAAGGAAAGCCTGACAGCTGCCGGTCTCGATCGATCCCGGCGATGATCTTTCGCGCGGCGGTATCCGCATTGATCTCGAACGGTCGGGAGCCGATGTGGGTCCGCCCCATGGCGGTGTCAACGTAACCCGGGCACGAGACAACAACATCGATGCCATCGCGACTGACAGCCTGCCGGAGCGCGAGACCGTAGGCCACTAACCCCGCTTTGGCGGCAGAATAGGCTGGGGCATCGGCCAGCGGCGCGAAGGCTGCGAGAGAACTAACCATCACGATTTTGCCCTCGCCACGCGCGCGCATACCGGGAAGGATGATGTTGACCATATCAACTGCGGCGGACAGGTTCGTATCTATGACTCGATGCGCGGTTTCAGCGTCCTCGATCGCCCCGCTCTCGCTACGCCCGGCAAGGATACCCGCATTGTTAATCAGCATATCCAATGGAGCTTCCACTTCGAAGGCGGTACAGTAGGCTGCCGTTGCAGCGCGATCGGTCACATCCAACTGGCCCGGACGGCAGACGGCACCACGTGTCTCGCACTCCGCAACGACCTGCGCCAGACGATCCGCATTGCGTCCAATGAGCCCGAGCCGCACACCAGGCGCGGCAAGCCGCAGGGCCAAGGCGGCGCCGATGCCGCTTGATGCGCCGGAAACGATAACCGACTTCATCCGTCAGCCCCGGCGACAACAGCGTGCGGCTTGTCCCACCGAAGATCGGCCGACCATCTCCCTTGAAAAGGCTGACAGATGTTTCCGACCTTCACAGCATCTTCCTTGCGACGGTTTCAAGGGACACCCCCTCCGCGGACAGGCGCTCCATCTCTTCCGTCATGATGTCAACGGCAATGTCCAGATCAGCAGCTTCGTGCATGGCGGAGATGAAGAAGCGCAATCTGGCCGATTTCTCTGGAACGCCGGGCGGAATGATCGGGAATGCATTGATACCCCGCTTGAAAAGACGATCTGCCAGCATGACAACCTTCATGCTGTCGCCGAGAATGACCGGCGTTATAGCCAGTCCCCAACTGGTGCCCCCGTCCAGCCCGTTTGCCCTGACGCGCTCCAGAAAACGGTTGCCATTGGCCTTGAGCCTGGCAACGCGTTCTGGCTCCGCCAGCATGATATCCAGCGCCGTCTGGGACGCCACCGCCATGGGCACGGGAAGGCCGACCGAGTACACCATGCCCGGCGCGTTGAACTTCAGATATTCGATCAGCGCCGAGGGACCGGCTATATAGCCACCGCAGCCCACGAGCGTCTTCGACAGCGTACCCATCCAGATATCCACCTGAGCCGGGTCGATGCCGTGGTGTTCTGCCAGTCCCCTTCCCGTTGCACCCACGACGCCCAGGGCATGGGCCTCGTCAATCATCAGCCAGGCGCCGAAGCGCGTTTTCAGTTCGATCATCTTCGAAAGATCGGGGCCGTCTCCGTCCATAGAGAAAAGCCCCTCAGTGACGATGAGGCATCGCTCATAGCGGTCCCGGTTCAGCGTCAGTATCTCTTCCAGTGAATCGTTGTCGTTGTGTGCGAACACCATCCGATGTGCGCCAGATTGATGAGCGCCCATGACAATGCTGTTATGGGCAAGCGCATCGTGGATCACGAGGTCCCTCGGTCCGATCAGGCAGCCGATCGTAGAAACGTTCGTTGCATGCCCGCTGACATAGACGAGGCAATCCTCAGCGCCATAGACGTCAGAAAGCCCCTTCTCCAACGCGCGGTGATCTGGCCGCTCACCAGCCGTCAAGCGGCTTGCCGAAACACTGGTTCCCCAATCCGCCGCCGCTGCCGCGACTGCATGCGTGATGCGTGCATCACCGTTGAGGCCGAGATAATCGTAGGAGGCAAAGTTGAGCATATCGCGGCCGTCTACGACCGAACGCGCGCCCGCGCGCACCGTGTGGGTACGGTAGAAAGGGTTACTGATACCCAGTAAGCCAGCGGCCTGCTTCTGAATTTGGATCGTCCTGTAGCTAGGCAAGGTTTCGAACGAAACGTCCCGGCTGGTCGATGGCGGCAAGTCTCGCGGAGGGGGAGCGGCGCTGGGCGCTTTCTTCAATGCCTGTAGCAGCGATGCGCGCTCATTGGCCGATAGCCTACCTGTGTTTCTCTGTTTGGCCATATCTGCCGTGTCTCCGAATCATTTCCCCAGCCGGCGTATCGGCCATGCCGCACGGGATAGATAACTGCGATCAAGAGTGCATCGGCAGTTGCGGAAACGCCCCAACGCCTTGCCTCCCTTACCTCTCCTGGTAGAAAAGCGCTTCAACTTTTCCCAGACTTGCTTCTAGTGGATGGTCTCGGCGTTTTCCGGCGACATTGCCACTGTACCTCCGTGCATGTGGTAGAGCGCGTGCTGCAAGGTGTGATTGTCCGCATCGTCTTCAGGACGAGACGAACTAAGATTTTCGAGCATTCGAACGCCGAGATCCTGGAGATTCTGCACCGAGGTTATTGCCATTAGCGGCAACTCCAGGCCGAACTTCGTTTCAAGGCTCATGCGCAGTTCGAGTGCCATCAACGAATCGAGCCCCAGTGCGCCGAGCGGTTGCCGCACATCAATGTCACCGGCGGGGACGCGCAGGATAGCGGCCACCTCCGCCACGATGATCTCAGTAAGAACCGAAACGGCCTCCTCCACCGGTCTGTCCGCCAGAAGCGCAAGCAGATCGCTTTCCTCGACCACCACTTCATTTTCTGCGGTACACAGGAGACTGAAGGCAGGGGCCTGCACGATCGGAAGGTCACGTGCAATGTTTGCAAACCTCAGCCGGCCGAAATAGACGACAGCATCGGCCAGTTCAGACTGACGGCTGAGCAGATCGCCGAGAAGAGTCAGGGCTTCCTGTGCCCTGATCCCAGCCGCCCCAGTCGTTCTTTCCAACTTGCTTGCGACGCTGGTGTCACGCGCCAGAATTCCGACATCCGAAACGGCGCCCCAGCCGACCGCAAGGGCTGGTAAACCTCCGCGCCGCCGGCGCCGAACGATCCCGTGCATGAAAGCATTCGCCGCGGCATAGGCGGCCTGCCCGGGATTCCCGACCAGTGACGCCTCCGACGAAAACACCACGAACTCGCTGACCGGTTGCGACCGGGTCGCAAGGTCGAGATTGACTGTACCGTCGACCTTAGGCCCGAGAACGCTGGAAATCTGATCATAAGAAAGATTGGCGGCAAAGCCGTCGCTCAGCACCGCCGCGGTATTGTAAACGCC